>JAUVPO010000104.1 GCA_030598625.1 Deferribacteres bacterium
AGAAACTTGCTTGAATTTAAAGGCTCATTGGGTTCCGCTGTTCCCGCGTTTGAAATATGGTGGAGGCGGTAGTTAAAGTCGAAGCTGTGATTACTGTCCGTGAAATAATGAAATCCCAGTCCTGCCTGATAATTCCCGTTTAATTCCGAACCCAGACCGGGGATATCGAGATTTGTATATACAGGGCCTCCTCCGGCAAATACATAAGGGATTGTTTTTTCAGCGGCGGTAAAATTCCAGCATGCAAGAAAATTGATACCGGTCATAATAGCTGTTTCAGGATGAAATACGGTATAAACAGGGAGTTCAATGAGTATTTCATGGCGGCCCCTGTACCATGAGTTGCCTACCTCCCCGGTAAGGAAGTAGCCGTATTGTAATATGAAGTCAGCGGATTCAACCCTTGTGCGGGTATCGCCGAAACCCTTGTGAGTAACACCATAGCCGCCCAGAAAAGTCCAATGTCCTTTTGCTTTATTGAATCCCGCTGGAGTTTTTTCCTGGGCAAAGGACAATGATGATGACAATATGCTCAGGACTATTAACAGCGTAAAAAATGGATGTCTTGAGATCGGCTTCATGGATATATTTTCAGGACGGTCTTTTATACCGGCAGTTTAAAAAATAATGCCGGACAAATAACAGATTAGATTTTTTCAACATCGGATGCGTTTATAGTAAGGGCCACTCCCTGCTTCAGGACATCAACTGAGAGAATAAAAAAATGCTTGTCCAGTTTTTTCACAAGAATCCCCTCAACGCTGTGTAAAGGGCCTTTCTTTATTCTGACCTTTTGCCCCTCGTTAAGATACGGGTAGGGATCAAGCGCGTCCTTGTTTGCAACGAGTTTTTTTAAGAAGTTTATTTGCTCATCGGGAATGGGGTCCGGCTCTCCCGGTATTGTGCATAACATCCTGACGACCCCCGTAACTTTAAGAACATTCAGGAGGTCCTTTGCTTCTTTGGTCGTACGGACAAAGAGATAGCCGGGGAAAAGGGGAAAGACAACGAGTTTCTTCCTGTCTTTCCATTTTTGCAGTCTTTCCACTGTCGGAAGAAATACCTCCACATTTTTCAGAGAAAGCCTGTCAGACACCTGGAATTCATGTCTTGACTTTATATAAACCGCATACCATGCCGGTTTTAAAGTGTCCGTTTGTTCCATTTATGTTTCCGGAGTATGCTTAGCCGGCCAGGGTGGACAATCCGTAAGATCAGGCGTCCTTTGATGTAATCGGGGCTTCTTCGCCTTTGTTTTTATAAATTTCGCTAATGCTTGTAACCGCGATACCGGCGGCCTTCAGGGCTTTTTGTATATCTACAGCCTTTGCGTCCTGAACTTTTAAAATATAATTGATATCCATAACAACATCCTCCATAAAATGAAAATACGAGTTTATATGACAACCGCAAAATATATTATAAACATAAACACAAAAAAATTAACATTCCAGACTCTGGCAGCAAGTTTCATTTTTTTAAACCGGAAAATGTTGCGTAGCTGGTTTTCACTTTAACGAAATTATTTCCGAAAGCGGCACGATTTCAACTTCATTGTTATTTTTGAGAGTCGTTTGTAAAAATTGTATGGTATTTTTTCTTGGATGTACCAATGCTATGGCGTGGCCTTTTTGTCCGGCAATTTTGATAAGTCTTTTCCATTGGGCCTTTATTTCAGAGGGACTGTCTTTATAGTCAAGGAAAACATCACGGCTTAATGCCGTTACCCCCTGTTTCTTCGCGAGTTTTAAAGCAACCGATTTTGAAGAGGTGCGACTGTCAAGGAAGAAGAGTTCGCGTTTTTTGAGTTCCGATATCACGACATTCATTGCCCGCTTATCCTGGGTGAAGGCTGATCCCATATGAGAGCTGACCCCTATGATATTCGGTATCGAACGCAAATTTTTATCCAGTATTTCAATGAGTTCAGTATCCGTCATCCAGGTGTAGAGACCGCCTTTCCCGAGCTTCAGCGGTTTTGTCGCTTCCATCGGCAAGTGGCCTATAATTTCATGTCTGAGCCTCTCCCCTTCCAATGCAATCCATGTTGTGTAAACTTCATGGGGAAGAATGGAAAGCGTTAAAGGCGCTTCTATATCAAGGACTGCCTCAGCTGTTTTTTTATTCGGCCCCAGGTCATCCATAATAATTGACACCTTTGGGACACGTTTATGCGGCGGGATGTCGGACAAAACCGTCCCTGCTTTCTTCCCGGTCTTAAATATATTAAAAACCCTTTCCGGAATATCTTCCCTTCCAAATTCTTGAAAGAAGAAAAAAACACCTGCCGTAACCATAACTAAAATTAATATAAGGTGCCGCTTTTGCTTTCTGGATTTAATCCTTTTTTTCTTTCTGGAGGCCATCTTGAAAATTGTTATATGTTAACGAATAAGGGTTAACGACTAACGAGTTATTTCCCCTGACTGTAATCAAAGACCTCTGAGCCGGGCGGTATTTTAAATATAAACAAAGAATCGTCAAGACCGGTGTTTATTTCCAGGTCCGTGAGTTCAATCATGATTATATTGCCGTATGTATCGAATACAGTAAACATCTTTACCGGGAATTCCCCCGGCGTGATCTCCAGAACAAGCATTTTTATGGGTCCGGTTTTTCGCTTAGGCATTAGTGTAAGGGCGTTTTTTTCCGGCATGGTAATACTGAAATCATCCATAATTTTTTCCATGCTTGCAATAAGGGCTATCGGCGCCTGATTATAGGATTCTTTACTGAATTTTGTCCTGATCACCTGGTTCTGCGATTTTTTATAGATCCATGTGTCAGTGTCTTTTATGATAATTTTTTCATCGCGGGGTTTTGCATATTCCCACTTCATCATGGAAGGTTTTTTTATGGAAAATGTGCCTGAATATTTTTGAGTTTGTTCGAGGTCTTTGAGATAACTTGATTGAGAGAATGTGCCTTTTATGTCGTTAATCAGCCCGAATTTTTTCTGTATTGCATCGACGGTTTCGTCAACATCAGCAGCGAAGGCTGAGGTTAAGAATAAAACAAGAAACAAAAAACAGGAAATGATAATTTTTTTTACGTATAATGGACAACGTGTAACGGACAACATTCCTTTCACTGTCTCCTCCTTAGAATTTCTCTCGGTTTTCCCGCCTCACCCGGCGGCCCTACAATTCCCTCTTCTTCAAGGGTTTCCATAATCCTCGCCGCCCTGTTGTAGCCTACCTTTATTCTGCGTTGAATATATGAAATTGACGCCTGTCCTGTGGAAAGGACGATTTCTTTTGCCCGGGAGTATAACTCATCCCTGTCTTCAGGATTTATTCTTTCCTCCGGTTCGGTCAACAGGTCTTCAAATAATGTATAATCGGGTCCGGCCTGGGCCTTAATAAAATTAACGACGTTTCTTATTTCTTCTTCACTTACATAAGCGCAGTGAATCCTCTTAATCTTCTTGCCCGGACTGGACAGAAGCATATCTCCTTTCCCGAGCAGCTGATCGGCGCCATAGGTGTCGAGTATTATCCTTGAATCCAGTTTTGAAGAGACCTGAAACGATATTCTTGAAGGGAAGTTTGCCTTGATTATCCCGGTAATAACATCTACGGACGGTCTCTGGGTCGCGAGTATGAGGTGAATGCCTGCCGCCCGGGCCATCTGGGCAAGCCTCGCGATGGAGTCTTCAACCTCACGGCCCGAGGCAAACATGAGATCAGCGAGTTCATCAACGATTATTACAATATAAGGAAGATGTTCTTTCTCACTCTCTGTATTATCTGCAGTCGATTTTAACCGGGACGCTGCTTCAATTTTTTTGTTGTAAGCCTCGATATTTCTTGCCCCGGATTCCGCCAGCACCCTGTAACGCCGCTCCATTTCAACAACGAGCATTTTTAATGCGTTTGAAGCCTCTTTCGGAAGAGTAATAACGGGCATCAGCAAATGAGGGATTTCTTCATAAGCGGAGAGTTCGAGCATTTTGGGGTCTATCATAAGCATTTTGATTTCTTTAGGTGTCGCCCTGTATAAAAGACTCAGTATTATGCTGTTTAACCCCACACTTTTGCCTGCGCCCGTGGCTCCCGCGATTAAAAGGTGCGGCATTTTGCTTAAATCAGCCATGACAGGCGCTCCAAAAATATCCTTCCCCAGGGCCAGGGTCATTTTTGAATGGCTTTTGTTGAAGGCGTCATTGGAGATTACATCCTTTAAAAAGACGTCTTCCCTGTCTTTATTGGGGACCTCAATGCCGAGTGTCGACCTCCCGTGTATCGGAGAGATGCGTATGCTGCTTGCCTTAAGGGCCATTGCGAGATCATCCGCGAGGGACATGACCCTGCTTATCTTTATACCCGGCGCCGGTTTGAATTCGAACATTGTTACAATCGGTCCCGGTGATACATAAGTAACCTTTCCTTCTATTAAATAGTCCTGAAGCTTTTTTTCGAGCAGATCAGACCTGTTCAACAATTCATCTTTTGACGGTCTTGTCTTTGAAGGGGGAGGGTCTTTTAAGAGCCCGGTACCGGGGAGTTCGTATTCGCCGGTTGTTTTTATTGATCGCCTTATGTTTGTTTTTTCAGGAGGCATTGATTTTACCTCGGGATACTTAAGCGGTAGCGGCTCCTGTTCATAAACGGACTCCAGGAGGGGCGAATCTTCCATTATACGGGGCTTCTTTGCCCCTTTCTTTTTCAGTTTGATGGCAGAGACGGCTTTAAGCCCGAATATAACCTTGGTTATCATGGCCCTTGCTATAGTAGCAATAGAAAACTGGAAGACGTACATAAGGGAAACGAGTATTAAAGTAGTAAAAAGCAGGTATGAACCGGTTGATGAAAAGACTTTTAATGTAAAATTTACAAGCAAGTTGCCCGCGTTTCCGCCGGAATAATTCGTGGTTTCGCCTGAATAATTGCCGAAGATAAGGGTTAAAATGGAGGATGTTGCTATAATCAGAACCGTGATTACACCGGCAAATACAGGCAGCCTCTGGCTTGATGACCCGTTAAAAATTTTTCTTAATCCATAAGAAAAGAGAACGACAGGGATAAGGTAGGAAGCAAAACCAACCGCCTGAAGCAAAAACTCCGATAGATTCGATCCGAAACGACCGAGCAGGTTTCTCAATTCAGGGCTGTGAGTAAAAAAAGACCGGTCCCACTGGTTATGGCTTATAAGGCTTATAATGATAATAAGACCTGTAAAAACAGATAACAGACCTTTGATTTCGTCCTTTATCCTGCTGCCCCGCTCCATATCGATATTATGATAACAAAAGCGACTAAAAAACGATAATAGGCAAAGGGTCGTAAAGAGTGGTTCTGCAGAAAAAGTATTAGATACTTTATGACAAAGTATCCTGTCACTGCTGAAATAATAATGCCGGCCATAAATATGTCGATTTCAAGGTTGTCCGAACCAATAAGGTTCTTTGCCTCAAGAAGGCTCGCTCCGGCAACGGCAGGCGTGCCCAGCAGAAATGAGAATTTTGCGGCATCCGCCCTTTTCAGGCCTTTTGAAAGACCTGCCACTATGGTAATCCCTGACCTTGAAACTCCCGGCACAAGGGCAAAGGCCTGGGCAATTCCAATGAACAGGGCATTTTTCAGGCTGATGTTCTCAATCCCGGCGCGCCGGGATCCGGCATAGTTCCTTTCGGATAAGATCATAAGTACTGAAACAAGGCACAGGGTGAATATAATAAGGACAGGGCTTCTGTTTTGCTCTATCCAGTCATGCATCAGGACACCGGCTGTGCCCGCGGGTATTGTGGCAATAATGATTTTCCACAGCATGCCGTCTTTTTTCCTGGCGGTCTTTAACAGTCTGATCCAGTCATTCCTGAAATAAAACAGCAGCGAAATAAGCGTGCCGAAATGGAGGGCTATATCAAAACTGAGGGTATTTACAGCTCCTTCCCAGTTGAAAAACCACGGGAACAAAATAAGATGCGCCGAACTGCTGACGGGTATGAACTCTGTTAGCCCCTGTAATACAGCAAGAATGATGGCTTCGAGCATACGGAATTGTAACAATTAACAGCCGGCACTTTCCAGTCGGCATAGCCTGCAGGGGCGAACGACTGTTTGCCCCTGCTTTGAATTTTCTCCCCCTTTTGCTAAACTTCTTGTCACATGATTAATAACCCGGACCAGAAGCCTAAGACCGAAAAAGAAAAAAAGGGCGATTTTATACGCTATATCGGCATAGCAAGCACTGTCGGTATAAATATGGTTGCAAGCACGTTTGTGGGTTTTGCGCTGGGCTACTGGGTCATCGATAAATACCTGAACTCGCACCCGTGGTTTACAATTATACTTACGTTTTTAGGCATTGTGGCGGGTTTCAGGCACTTATTCAGGATTGCTCAAAAGGCCGGGGAAAAGAATGATGATCAATGATTAACTATGGAAATTTTGAAGAATGTATTCAAAAAAAGTCTGTTTGTTATTTTACCGGCAATTGTTTTATCCGCGTTTCTGATTGAGCCCCGGAAAATCCCGTTGGGCATACTGATGGGATGGTTGCTCGGGATGTTTAATTTAAGGCAGCTTACAAGGAATATCGAGGGGCTTATTGGTTCGGAAAAGGCCACTGTCAAACTGGTTTTCCTGAGTATGACCCGGCTGCTGGTCTTGTTTGCCGCTATTTTTCTCCTGGTTTATTACAGGGTAGTCAATGTATTCGGGCTACTGTTCGGGTTCACGGTTGTTTTTACTTTAATACTGATTGAAGGGGCCAGGGTGGGAAAGTCACAATAAACATAACGTCCCCTATCTTCTTTCCTCACTTTTTCAATTCAATAACCAAAACATGTTGGTCAGTGGTTCCGATAACCTCCAAAGCATGCGTCTTTCCATTAGGAGACCAAAGCAGCTTGCCAGCTGGGAACTCCTTCTCCGAGATCTTGCCATCAGGTGAAGTA
>JAUVPO010000070.1 GCA_030598625.1 Deferribacteres bacterium
CGTTGACCTTGCTCCTGATAATCAAAATGACGGATTTTCAGATCTGGACCGCATAAGACTTGCACTCGGTCCTGAATACAAGGGACTGAAGTCTTCGCTCCACTGTCTTCAGATGCTGCCTGATTTGTTAAAGACAACAGGCAGCTATGGGGCAGCAGTGCTTCATAACAACCGCCTGCTGGGATGGCAAAGGTACGAGGAAGCAGCACGCTGTTACGGGCTGGTCTTTGACCTCGGGACGAGCACGCTTGTGGGCAAACTCATCAGCCTGCTTGACGGCCGGCAGATTGCCGCTATTTCCCGTCTGAACAGGCAAATCAAATATGGCACTGACGTGATCAGCCGTATTCAACATGTAAAAGAAGATCCGGAAGGGCTCAACCGGATGCACGAGTTCCTCATGAAGGACCTGAATTTAATTGTCAAACGCCTCCTGGAGGTGGGCGGGCTTAAGCCGGAGGATGTCTTTGTTGCCGTTGCCGCCGGAAACACCACGATGCAGCATTTTTTACTCTCACTTGATCCCTCCGGTATTGCCGAGGCGCCGTTTTCCCCTGTACTGACCAATGGAATAATTGTCAGCGCAAACGATGCCGGTCTCAGGTTGAATCAGGAGGCCGTGCTTTATGTTATGCCTGTAAAATCCGGTTATATTGGAGGTGACCTGATTAGTGTGATCCTTGCATCAGAGGCCGCGGAACAGGAAGATAAAATAATACTCGGACTCGATCTCGGCACCAATGGTGAGATATTCCTCGGTAACCGCAAAAGACTGATGACCTGCTCGGCAGCTGCCGGGCCGGCGCTTGAGGGAGCTAAAATCACCCATGGGACGATCGCCAAGGCAGGCGCAATAGAGGGCGTGAGATTTATAAATGAAAGACTTTATTATAAGGAGATAGGCAATATAAAGCCCCTTGGTATCTGCGGCAGCGGACTGGTTGACCTGATTGCCGTACTCTTAAACTGCGGTATTATTGACAGTGAAGGCCTTATCCGGCCGCCGGAAAAAGGACCTGCATACGGCCTGAGATCAAGGGTGTTTGAAAAGGGGGGAGTTTACAATTTTCTCGTTGCCTCTGAAGATGAAAGCCGGCATAAAAAGCCTATATATCTGACCCAGAAAGATGTCCGCGAACTCCAGCTCGCAAAGTCGGCAATTGCAGCCGGAATACAGACACTCATGGACGAAATGGGCATCGGGATCAAGGACATAGGCCTGATATATCTTGCAGGTGCCCTTGGAAATTATATTAACCCTTACAGTGCAATGCGCATCGGCCTCTTACCGATGGTAGACCCCGGGATTATCAAGTCACTCGGCAATGCCGCCAGCTCAGGCGCGTCAATGGTGCTTTTATCAAAAGCTTACTGGCCGTGGGCCAATGAGCTTGTACATTTCATCGAGCATATTGAACTCTCCTGCCGAAAAGATTTTACCGAACATTTTATTTCAAATATGGACTTTCCCGAAGAGAGTACATGGGAAAGGCGTACAGGAGAAGCTGAAAGTCATACTTCCGGGCTTAAAATGCCATGATTGCTGAACTCGAAAATACGAAAGCTTGATAGTTCAAAAGCGTGGAAGAGATGATGCGGGCGATTAATTCAGGCAGTATTCCGGAATGAATATGCAGTCTGAGTGATAACTTAACCCCCTGAATCTCAGGGCTTCGTGAACGCTGCATGGATTAAGGGGAAAAGCGCGCATATATATTGAGCCGTTGTCCAGATTTTCCTGTATGATTATGCTGTATTTCATATTGTCCTCTCTTATTTATCGTCTGTCACGAAGATTTCTTTAGCGATAAGCAGGATATTTTTTGTTCTCCTTAATGCCTTGCGGCTTAGCTGCGGGGTAGTTCATTACGTCCGGATTTGGTAACATAATGAACAAAATAATATTGAAAGGTCTGGTTTATGTCCGAAGTTTTATCTTTATACGAATTAAATCTGCTTATCAGAAATATTATTGAGGAATCTTTTCCGCACACTTTCCTTGTTACAGCGGAGATAGCGTCCTGTGATGTGAAGAACCATTGTTATCTGACATTGGTGGATAAGGAGGGAGACTCCATAAGGGCTGAAGTCAGGGCCGTTATCTGGGCCCAGAGATACAAGGTCGTAGCCCCTGTTTTTGAACGGGCGACCGGCTCCAGGCTGACTAAAGGAATTAAAATACTTTTTCAGGCCACGGTGAATTTTCACGAAAGATACGGACTTAAGCTTAACATTATAAATATCGATCCCTCTTATACCATCGGGGAAATGGCTGTCAGGCGAAAAGAGATTCTGCAAAAGCTTACGGAAGAGGGTTTGATCAGCAGGAATAAAGAGCTGGAATTTCCCCTCGTTCCACAGAGAATAGGGATTATCTCATCGTCGACCGCCGCGGGATACGGGGATTTGATGAGTCATTTAATCAATAATCCTTATGGCTATAAATTTAATTGCAGGCTTTATGAAGCGGTGATGCAGGGAGACAGGGCCGGGGCTTCTGTTGTCGGCGCACTTGATCAATGTATGAATGAGGCGTCTTATCTGGATATTGTCGTTATAGTTAGAGGCGGAGGAGGACAGATGGACCTGCATTGCTTCGACAGTTATGAAATTGGTAAGGCCATCGCCCTTTTACCTCTTCCGGTGGTATCGGGTATCGGGCATCACAGGGATGTCACAGTGGTTGATGAAGTGTCGAATATGAGGGAAAAGACACCGACCGCCGTTGCCGATATGATTATTATGAGAGCGAAGGATTTTGAAGACAGGATAGACTCAGCCGCTTATAATCTGATTTATGCATCCCGAAAAATGGTCTCAGACAAAAGAGAAGCGCTTTCCTCATTATCGAAGGACCTTGAAGTCGCTGCCGGAAATAAACTTCTTGATAACTTTCACAGACTGGATTTGTTTGTCAAAGGACTGAGATATTCTTTGAAACTTATCAATAATGAAAAGCAGGCGCTTAAGGCGAGAGAAAGCAATATAAATCATTTAACCCCCCAAAACGTGCTTAAAAGAGGTTATAGCATTACGCTTACCGATGGAAAAACCATTAAGTCCGCATGTGATGTAAAGGCCGGAGACAGTTTGAAAACGATTCTTTATAAAGGGGAGTTAACAAGTATAATAAAGAGCAAAAAGAAGTAGGGGCGGGGTCATCCCGCCCCTGCGTTAAACGGAACAGGGGGAAGGTATGAAAGATACGCCGGGTTATAAAGATGCAATTGAAGAAATAGAGTCGATTGTCGAAGAAATTGAAAACGAGACCGTTGACGTGGATGTGCTGACGGAAAAGGTAAAAAGGGCGGCTTTCCTGATTAAATTCTGCAAGAATAAATTGAAAAAGACGGATGATGAGATTAAAAAAGTTTTAAAGGAGTTTGAAAAAGGGGAAAAGGGTGATGGTTGATTAAAAAAATGCTGAAAAGTTATAGTATCAAGGTTTTAATTATTAATTCATTATACTTGGAGGATTGATTATGTTTATCCCATCAGGCGGAAGAAAAAAATATATCGGCAGCTTTCTGAAAATGTTTTTAAGTATATTCTGTATTATGGCGGGGGTAACGGACGCAGCTTACGCTATGACGGGCGGGCCGGGCGGAAACGGCGACGGGGCGTCCCAGGGTCCCGGAGCTATATTTCAATCATTCCTTCCACTGATATTGATTTTTGTGATCTTCTATTTCCTTCTTATCAGGCCGCAGTCCAAAAAGGCGAAAGATCATAAACAGATGCTGGAGAACCTAAAAAAGGGCGATAAAATAATGACTAACGGCGGCATACACGGAATGATAGAAGATATTGACGCTGATACAGCGATCCTGCAAGTCGGCGTTAAGGCTGATGTAAAGCTAAAAGTAAGCCGCGGCTATATTGCCGGTATAAGGACAAAGGAGTAAGGCAGTAGTGAGAAAGAATTTTTCCTGGCGTATTTCATTAATCGCCGCAGCAACAGTGCTGTCGATAATATTTTACCTGCCTTCAACAGGCCTCAAAGAATCACTGCCCGAATGGCTGCAGAAATACGGCATAGTCCTCGGTCTTGATCTGCAGGGCGGGGTCCATCTGGTCTATGAAGTGGACGGCGATAAGGCCGTGGATATTACTGTCGAAAGGATTGCATCGAGTCTTACCAATATCTTTAATGAGAAGAAGATAAAGGCAAAGGCGGAAAAAGACAACGGAAATATTATTGTGACGTCTGACGACAGTACAACAGTTGATGAAGTTTCAAGAGAATTTCCAAACCTGGAATTAAGCTCCCGGTCTGAGGGGAGACTTGTATACAATATTAATGACAAGGAGATTGACAGGATAAAGGATTTTGCGGTTGACCAGGCGCTGGAGACCATAAGGAACCGGGTGGACCAGTTTGGCGTTGCCGAACCGACAATCCACAGGCAGGCTGAAAATGAGATAGTAATCCAGTTGCCGGGCGTGAAAGACACCGGGCGCGCAATTGATCTCGTCGGGAAAACCGCGATCCTTGAATTTAAGCTCCTCGATGATGAGTCCCCTGTGGCCGCGCAGCTCCCCGGCATGATTTTGCCTGATAAAGAAGAAGAGGTTCTGAAACAGAACCCGGATAAAATCCCCGGGGGAGACGAGATGCTTTTCGGCAGGGTGGTCAATAAGGAGACCGGAGTCGAGACAAAGCGGGTTTACCTTATGAAAAATCAGACACTCATGACGGGTGAGTTTCTTACGGAAGCAAGGGTCAATATAGATCAAAGATATAATGAGCCGTATGTTTCAATAGTGTTCAATTCCACCGGTGCGAAGCTTTTTGAACAGATCACCGCCAATAATGTAAAGAAACGCCTCGCGATAATCCTTGACGATAATGTGTATTCGGCCCCTGTGATACAGGAAAGGATCGAGGGCGGCAGCGCCCAGATAACCGGTTCGTTCAGCATGCAGGAAGCCAAGGACCTTGCCATTGTCCTGAGATCGGGTTCCCTTCCTGCTCCTATGAAAATGCTTCAGAATGTGACGGTTGGCCCTTCGCTCGGCCGGGACTCCATTAATGCCGGTATAAAGGCCGGCTTAATCGGCGCGCTGCTTGTTATCGTATTTATGATTGTCTATTACAGAATGTCGGGAGTGATTGCCGATTTTGCGCTTGTGCTGAATATAGTCTTTCTTATAGGAGTCTTGTCGGCTTTTAATGCGACCCTCACACTGCCGGGCATTGCGGGGATAATACTCGCTGTAGGTATGGCTGTTGACAGTAATGTGCTGATGTTTGAAAGGATACGTGAGGAACTCAGGCTTGGAAAAACATCGAGGGCGGCCATTGACTCAGGCTATGGCAAGGCATTCTGGACTATCTTTGACTCTCACGTCACTACACTAATAACCGCCATTGTTCTTTTTCAGTTCGGTACCGGCCCCATAAAGGGATTCGCGGTGACCCTCGGATGGGGTGTATTGATTAATCTCTTTACGGCGCTTATCGGCACAAAGACGGTTTTTGATTTGATTACTTCAAGATGGGAGATGAAAAAACTCAGCATATGATTGAAATTCTCAAGAATACAAAAATTGATTTTATGGGCAAAAGGAAGATAGCCCTTGTTTTCTCGTCGATATTGGTTGCTATCGGCCTCTTCGCAGTTGTTCAGATCGCGAGAGGATCTGCCAATCTGGGCATCGATTTCGCGGGCGGCACAGCGGTCCAGATCAAGTTTAACGAAAGCGTTCCGCTTCAGGATGTAAGGGAGGCATTGAAAAAAGGCGGAATACACGATTTTGATCTTCAGGATCTGCCTTCAGAAAACAAGATCCTTATCAGAATAAAGAAAGGAGAACAGACCCTTGGCAATCTCTCAAAAGAGATCATATCCATCCTCTCGAAGAAATTTTCAGAGAGTAACATTGTCGTGGATTCAACGACAGAGGTAGGCCCTAAGGTCGGTGCAAGGCTGAGGAATGACGCTTTCTGGGCCATTATCGCGGCTATCATGGGAATTCTCATTTATATTACAGTCAGGTTCCAGTTCAGGTTCAGTGTAGGCGCTACCATAGCTACATTCCATGATGTGCTTGCCGTTCTCAGTGTGTTTTATTTAATGGGAAAAGAGATAAATTTGATACTTGTAAGCGCGCTTATGATGATCGCCGGATATTCATTGACCGATACGGTAGTTGTTTTCGACAGGATAAGGGAGAACCTGAGGACCAAATTCAAGAAGGACACAATTGATATTGTGAACGACAGCATTAATGAAGTGATTTCACGGACCATTATTACTTCTTTAACTACTTTTTTTGCGACATTTGCCCTCTATATTTTAGGCGGCGAAGTCATTCACGAATTTGCCTTTGCAATTATGTGCGGAATAGCCATCGGCACGTATTCATCCATGTTTGTCGCGAGCCCCATCGTGCTGCTGTTTGGCAAGCGTAAGGCGCTTGTGAAGAAATAAAACTTAAAATTCAAAGTCAAAAGCATTCCTCATTCCTATGCATCGTAACTGGTTTGTAAATAGGACCAATCCGGAGTTTTTGCAATACCTCTCAAACAAGGCGTCCATATCACCCGTGCTTGCCCAGGTGTTTGTAAACCGGGGAATCAAGGATGCCGATTCCATAAAAGATTTTCTCTCTCCCTCTCTTGGCAAACTGCACGATCCTTTCCTGATGCCGGACATGAAGAAGGGTGTTGACAGACTCAGGGCCGCCATTGACAGGAATGAAACGGTGTTCGTTCACGGCGATTATGACGCGGACGGCATCACATCTACGGCGCTTCTGGTTTCCACACTGCGGAGGTTGGGGCTGAAGACTTATTACCACATACCCAACAGAATGACCGAAGGTTACGGTGTTAGTGATACGGGCATCCGGAAGGCGGAGGCATGTGGTGCGCGTTTGATTGTGACCGCTGATTGCGGTATAAGTTCCGAAACGGAAATTTCGTCAGCCCTTTCGATGGGAATGGATGTTATTGTTACCGACCATCATGAACCGCCTGAGAAACTGCCTGAGGCGGCGGCGGTCATTAATCCTCACAGGAAAGATTCCGGGTATCCTTTTAAATACCTTGCAGGGGTCGGGGTCGCGTTTAAATTAATCCAGGCGCTTGTGCGGGACATGGGAAGAGATGACATAAGCCCCTGGGAATTGCTTGACCTGGTTGCCCTGGGGACGGTTGCCGATTCAGTTCCGCTGCTGGGAGAAAACCGGATACTCGCGACTTATGGACTGAAGGCAATTAATAATAAACCCTGCAGGGTGGGAATAGATGAATTGAAAAAAGTTGCAGGTATAAAGGACCATTGCCGCACCGGATCGCTCTCCTACGGCCTGATTCCCAGGATCAACGCGCAGGGCAGGCTCGATGACGCCGGAGAGGTTGTAGAACTTTTTCTGACGGGGGATGAGGCAAAGGCAGCGGGGATAGCCGGTTTTCTTGATGCGCAGAACCGTAAGAGACAGAAAATTGAGGCCGGTGTATTAAAGAATGCCCTTGATATGATAGATCCGGATGTTCTGGAAAATGTAATTGTTCTCTCCTCTCCTGAATGGCATCCCGGTGTCATAGGCATTGTTGCGTCACGGCTTGTGGATCTGTTTTACAGGCCCGTATTTCTTTTTTCGGTAAAAGATTCCGTTGCCAAGGGGTCTGCAAGGGGTATCCCTCCGTTTCATTTATACAGGGCCATCGCTGAATGCCGGGAGCACCTCCTTGCCTTTGGAGGCCATTCCCAGGCAGCCGGTCTTAAACTCCAGGCTGAGTATCTGCCGTTATTTAGAAAGCAGATAAACGGTATAGCGGAAAAGCATCTAAGCGTGAATGACATGATTCCAAGACTGGAAATAGACGCAGCTATAAAGTTTTCCGATATAAGCGCTGATCTTGTAAAAGAGTTGAGTTTTCTTGAACCTTACGGTTATTCAAACAGAGAACCGTTATTCGGCGCAAAAGACATCAAGATTGTAAACCACAGGATCGTTGGCAGCAATCACCTTAAGATGCGGTTAAAGCAGGAGAGCGTCAATGTGGACACAATCGGTTTCAGCATGGGCGACCGGCTGGAAAAGATAGGGGCGGCTTCATCCCTGGATATTGCTTTTGTTCCATCTTTAAATGAATGGAACGGCGCCAGTAACCTCCAGTTAAACCTCAAGGCAGTCAGACCGGGCAGTTAGGAAAATCCCCTTACATTATTTGGAATTTTTACTTAAATATAAGGACTTAGATTTTACGATTTGTTAGTTGTATAATAAATTATGGTCGTGTTAAGAGACATAAACACTGTAGATGCCCTGATAGACAGGGTTTTTTCCTATAATCCGGAGGCAAACGCCGATCTATTGCGAAGGGCGTACGCTTTTTCTAATGAGATGCATTATAAACAGAAGAGAAAAGCCGGCTCCCCGTATATTGAACATCCTCTCGCTGTGGCGGCAATCCTGTGCAGCATGCGTATGGACACTAACACCATTTCAGCGGGTCTTCTTCATGATACTGTTGAAGACACGGATACAACCTCCGATGATATAAAGGGTTTATTCGGAGAAGACGTTGCGTCACTTGTTGAGAGCCTCACAAAACTGAACCAGATGGAGTTCAGGACAAGTGAAGACGCCCAGGCCGAAAATTTCAGGAAGATGTTTCTCGCA
>JAUVPO010000268.1 GCA_030598625.1 Deferribacteres bacterium
CAGAAAGACCAGCCTGAGCCAATATCGCGGACAAGTTGTTCTCCTCAGTTTCTGGGCCACGTGGTGACCATGGTGCAGGAAGGAGTTGCCTTCCCTGGAAAACCTGCATCAGCAATTTAAAGGTAAATCCTTTGTCCTTTTAGGTATAAACCTTAAGGAGAAAAAAGATACTGTGCTCAGGCATACACGCAAGAATGGCCTGTCATTTACAAACTTGCTGGATGAAGATGGACAGGTGAGCGCCCTTTACGGTGTAAGCTCAACACCGGTGAAATTCCTGATTGATCCCGGAGGAAATCTCATCGGAGCGGCCATGGGTTACAGGGAATGGGACAGGGATGAAATGAAATCACTGATCGAGTTGCTGATTACTCCGCAAGGATAAGGTAAACAGGTATGGCTCAGGTAGGCGTCATTCTGGACAAGCCGGGATGACGACAAGTATGCTTTCCACAGGAACGCCTGAAAAACGTTATAAAAAGACATCTTAATTTGCCTTACCGCGCCTGCGCTTCTTTAATCTTCCGTAGCAATTCATTATACTTACTGTTCGCATACTTCAAACCATATTTATTGTCTTTTGTTATTCCTACGTCTCTCCATCCTGTTCCTTCCTCATATATTTTCATTTTCATTAAATCCAGACTCCCGTCTCCGTCATTATCAATATATTCAATTCGTTTAAAAAACTTCGGCAGGTTGTCCCGGGTAACGACAATGACATTTTTTACCCGGCTTTCTTTTGATGATCTGAAAGAGGCTACACTGCTTCCTTCAATCTCTCCCTCCCACAATTTCCTGTCATCAGGACCGACAAATTCCATTGGTGGTTTGATTATGTTATGTTCTGCAGTCCCGGTATCCGACGCTTTTGTCTGAGCGCCGCCGCAATTTATACCTATTATCATTAGCAGGATTGCCAGTAATAATACTATCCCCTTGCGGTCCATCGCGGTTCCTATTTTTTTCGAATCATTTTTAAAGTAACCGGATTATCTTCCGGGAATTATAACAACCGCCTCCAGTCCCGTCAACAAAAGCGCTGCCCTACGATCCGAATTCGCTGTCGATAGCCCTTTTTATCTCTTTGATTGATTTATCCTGTTTATAAAGCTGGGCGACCCTCAAGGCCTCCTTCTGACAAAGCTGTCAACCAGCCCCATGCCTGTCGGTAAAACAGCTCAGCAAACTTTTATGATGAAATGGCGGCTCATCACAATAGCAGTAACAGTAGACCTCATTCAATATTTCAGGATACTTCTTTGCGGCTGCATAGGCTGCCCTGGTCTGCCCTGTAAACATTGAAGGATCAAGCACGGGTTTCGTCTCCTTCTCTGTAAGCTGGAAAGATTTCCCCTTATCTTCGGTACCCGTAAACGGCAAGTTACCGGTTACAGCCAGAACAGCTGTAACTACTGCTACAGCCGCAATAATCCAAAGCAAAGGGGACAAGTTCTTTTTCACGGGATCACTGATTTTTTGCTTTTTTTTCCTTTTGCCCATTTGAAACCTCCTTGTAAATCATTTTCCATCATCCATAAATGCAATTAATACAAAACTATTCACGAATGACCGGAATTAAAATATTGATCTCATTCTCCCTGTCATGCGGTCAAAAATAATAACATCAACCACTTTGTCCTTTTCTTTTACCTTAACCTTTATGAACCTCCCCCTTTTTTTTTCAAGCTCTATATTAAATCCCTTTTTATGGTAATAATCCAGCATTGCTTTTTTGGCATCTTCATGGGTCATGGCGGATTTACAAATCCCGTACTTAGTGCAAAGGGGACAAAAATCTCCGTATGGCGTTACCGGCATTACATTATGCCCGGCATACACTTCAGACAACGGCGCTGACAATATAACCAGAATTACAATTAGAGCTGTTGAGTATTTCATTTTATTCCCTTATCATGTTTATGCTAAAAGCATAAATAAAATAAATGAAGAAAATATGAATCTTTTTTTGGAATAAACTACCCCGCAGCAACACTTCGGAGTAGTTTATCGGCTAAAATTTAAGCGTAAACCTTGTCCCCTGACCGGGACGGCTTTCAACCCCTATTTCCCCTCCTGTAACTTCAACAAGTTCTTTAACAATGGCAAGCCCCAGTCCTTTGCCGTCTGAGTCCGCATCCTTATAAAATCTATTAAAAACTTTTGAAAGATCACCTTTTGAAATTCCCTTCCCGGTATCTTCCACTGATATGTAAAAACCTTCCCTTCTATCACGATTGTCCTCCCCCCAGTTAACGGTTATTCCGCCGGAATCGGTAAATTTACAGGCATTCGATAAAAGGTTTTTTAAAATAATATGGAGTTTTTCCGGATATGTCTTCACACGGATTGAAGGTCCGCCTGTTTTTAAATAAAGTCCCTTTTCTTTGATAATCTCCTGCATCCCCCCGGCCGCATTTTCAACAAATTCTTTGAGGTTTATCTCTTCCAATGGACCCTTCTTGAAAAAACTTGCCTCAGCCCTTGTAATGTCTTCTATCCCTTCCACGAGTGATATAATCCTCCGGACTTCTAAATATATGTTCTTTATTGCTTTGTCAGGATCGGAGATCACACCGTCCTCAATAGCCTCAAGATTTCCCTTAATAATTGTCAATGGAGTTCTCAGCTCATGCGCGATATTTGAAGTGAGATGTTTTCTCAACGAGTCCTCTCTCCTGAGG
>JAUVPO010000075.1 GCA_030598625.1 Deferribacteres bacterium
AACTTGATATCTTCTATTTCCCAGTCCCTGAAATTTACCGTAAAGTCATTGGCGTCTTCAGACTTGATTTTTTCAGGTAGTACGAAGACCTTTCGTGAGCGGGGAGGTTTGTCATGCGACTCACCGATCATCGCGCTAACTTCTTCGATCGCGATGTTAATACTGACTATGAGCAAAAAGACAGGGGGTTTTTGAATACTGCTTATAATGGGGTTGTTCTTTGACAATGCTTTTGGTTCGAGAACAGTTGAAAAGCTTCCTGTTCCCATCTCTTTTTCATCCGGGATATGGATATCTGAGTATTCAACTCCGGGAATGGGGTTTGCCTCCCGGTTTTTCAATTCGGCCATCATTGCCTCCTGATATAATTTATTAGCTTGACTGCGCTTATATTCCGGTTAAACATGACAATTATAATATAATACGTCTAAAAGGGGTAGCAACCGCCATTCCGGGAGAATTGACAAAGCTATTATTTAAGAAATATAATGTAGTCTCATAGAATTTTTAATGAGGAGGATTTTTAATAATGTCAGATGCAGTTACGGTCGTTACAAAAGATACGTTTGATCAGGTGGTTCTTCAGTCGCAAGATATTGTTATGGTAGATTTCTGGGCAACATGGTGCGGACCATGCAAGATAGTGGCCCCTGTTGTTGAAGAACTTGCAAAGGAATATGAAGGCAGGGTGACTTTTGCAAAGTTAAACACGGATGAGAATCCTGATCTTGCCAGCCGGTATAATATTAGAGGTATTCCTACTCTTATGTTTTTTAAAGAGGGCAAGGTGATGGACCAGGTAGTGGGGGCCGTTCCGAAGGCCCAACTTAAGTCTAAACTCGATGCTTTAATCTGATATTTCCGGACAAACCATGTATGACGTTATAATTATCGGTGGAGGCCCTGCTGGCCTAACAGCAGGGCTTTATACTTCCAGGGCAAGGCTCAAGAGTCTGCTTATTGAGAAAGGTTTTGCCGGTGGTCAGGTTATGACTACTGAATGGATAGAGAATTACCCGGGTTTTGAAGATGGTATCTCGGGGGCTGATCTTTCCCGGAAAATGGAAAAGCAGGCGACAAAGTTCGGACTCGAAATAGTCCAGGGCTCTGTTATTGATATTTCCATGCGTGGCGGGATTAAAGAAATAACCCTTGAGGATGAAAACCGGTATGAGACTAAAGCTGTTATTCTTGCTACAGGTTCGAATCCAAGGCCTCTGAAAATAGAAGGGGAGGACAGGTATAGGGGCAGGGGGGTTTCATACTGCGCTACATGTGACGGGGCGTTTTTTAAAGGTGAAAAGCTTGCCGTTATAGGCGGAGGGGATTCAGCGGTTGAAGAGGGACTTTTTCTTACTAAATTTGCGGAGACTGTTTATATAGTTCACAGGAGGGACAGGCTCAGGGCGGCAAAGGTAGTACAGGAGAGGGCATTTGCAAATGAGAAGATAAAGTTTGTGTGGGACTCTGTTCCGGAAAAAATAGAGGGGGATGACAGCGGTGTCAAATCCTTGCATATAAAAAATGTCAAAACCGGGGAACAGTCTTCGCTTGACGTCGGAGGCGTATTTATTTATATAGGGTACGATCCCAACACCGGTTTTCTGAAAGACCTGGTAAATCTTAATGAAGGCAATCACATAATCACTAATGAAAATATGGCATCTTCCGTTCCCGGCATATTCGTGGCAGGAGATGTCAGGGTAAAACCCCTGAAACAAATAGCTACGGCAGTAGGTGACGGAGCCACGGCGGCTATAGCGGCGGAAAAATATATAGATGAGAATTTGTAGGTGCGAGGCACTGCCTTTCCCCTGCTACTAAACAATGTTTGAATCGTTATCGGACAGATTAGACGGTATATTAAAGAAACTGAAGGGACGGGGTTTTCTCAAGGAAGAGGACGTGGTCGCTGCCCTTAAAGAGATCAGGATGGCCCTGCTTGAGGCTGATGTCAATTTCAAAGTAGTCAAGGACTTTGCTGAAAGAATTAGAGAACGGGCTGTAGGCAAAGAGGTAATTGATAGTATTACCCCAGGTCAGCAGGTCGTAAAAATTGTGCATGACGGGCTCTGTGAGCTGATGGGAGGGGGACACAGCAGGATTAATCTTGCCCCAAATCCTCCGACTGTCATAATGCTTGTCGGTTTGCACGGGTCCGGTAAGACAACCACTGCGGCAAAGCTTGCAAATAATTTCAAGAAAGACGGGAGAATGCCGATGCTTGTGGCGTTGGATACAGGCAGGCCTGCTGCTATTGACCAGCTTAAAGCGCTCGGTGTGCAGATTGATGTGCCTGTGTATGCGACCGGGCCGGGTGACAATCCTGTCACCATTTACCCTGATGCCCTGAAAAGAGCAAATCTGGAAGGAAGAGATATCCTGATCCTTGACACGGCGGGAAGACTCCACATAGACGTGCAGTTAATGGAGCAGCTTGAGGATTTAAAGAGAGAGGCTGTACCGAATGAGATCCTTCTTGTTGCAGATGCCATGACAGGGCAGGATGCCGTAAATATCGCGACGTCTTTTAATGACAGGCTCGACCTGCAGGGAGTCATTCTCACGAAGATGGATGGAGATGCCCGGGGCGGTGCGGCTCTTTCGATCTCTCATGTCATTGACAAGCCTATTAAATTTATCGGCATAGGGGAAAAGATCGATTTTCTTGAACCTTTTCATCCTGAGAGAATGGCATCGAGGATCCTGGGAATGGGCGATGTGGTAACTCTCGTTGAAAAAGCCCAGGAAGCGGTTGACGTGGAAGATGCCCTTAAATTAGGGGACAGAATAAAAAAAGACAGGTTTACTTATGAGGACCTGGTAAATCAGATAAAACAGATCAGGAAGATGGGCCCCCTGGAAAATATACTCAGTATGATTCCCGGCCTGGGCAAACAGTTGAAAGGGGTTAATGTTGATGACAGGGCATTCGTGAAAATTGAAGCAATAATTAATTCCATGACAATGCAGGAAAGGAGAAATTATGTTATACTCAACGGCAGCCGAAAAAAGAGGATTGCAGCGGGAAGCGGAACTGTAGTTGCCGATATAAACAGGTTGGTGAAGCAGCATCTTGCAATGAAAAAGATGCTTAAGAAATTTAAAAGCGGCAAGGGATTAAGGATGCCCCAATTCAAGTTTTAAAATAAACGTATATATAATATCAAATTCAACATGGAGGAGATAGTTTGGTAAAAATAAGACTGACAAGAAAAGGCGCCAAGAAAAGGCCTTTCTACAGGGTGATAGTAGCAGATTCAAGGGAAAGAAGAGATGGGCCTTTTTTAGAAATTATCGGGACTTATGATCCTTTAAAGAACCCTTCAGAGATAAAAATAGACACGGAAAGAGCCAAACACTGGCTTGGCTGCGGAGCACAGCCGACTTCAGTCGTGAAGAAACTTTTGAAAATTTCGGGTATATAATAAAACAGCCTGGATTCAAATGGAGGTGGGAATCATGGAACTGCTGATTGAGCAAATGGTGAAGGCTTTGGTAGATACGCCGGAGGATGTTGTTGTTGCCAAGGTTGAGGGGGAAAGAACGACTGTTTTTGAGTTGCGTGTTGCGACAAGTGATCTTGGAAAGGTTATCGGAAAGCAGGGAAAGACGGCGCAGGCCATGAGAACCATTTTAAGTGCTGCCGGGACAAAACTCGGCAAGCGTTATGTTCTGGAAATACTTGAATAATCCTGATGACATCAAAACTGAATCACGCTTATTTGGATGCCGAATAATAGATACTGAGAAGAATTTTTATGTTCTCAGTCGGAATTGCCCTTTATCCTGAAAATGAAATGTGATGTCCTGACGCTCTTCCCCGATATCTTGAATGCCTATATAAATGAGAGTATTATAAAAAGGGCGCGGGAAAAAAATCTGATAGACATAAGGTTGTATAATATAAGGGACTTTACATCAGATTCCTACAGGACGGTTGATGATTATCCTTTCGGGGGAGGGGCCGGCATGGTGTTTAAACCGGAGCCGATATTCAGGGCCGTGGATTTTCTCAGAGGAGACGGCGAGCCGCGAAGGGTGATTCTCCTTAGTCCCCAGGGGAGGCCTTTTAATCAGTTGGCGGCTGAAGCATATTCAAGAGAAAAACAAAGGTTTGTATTTATCTGTGGACGGTACGAAGGCATTGATGAAAGGGTGAAAACCCTCATAGATGAAGAGGTCTCTATAGGAGATTATGTATTAACCGGTGGAGAACTGGCGGCGCTTGTCATAATTGACGCGGTGACAAGATTGATTCCTGGAGTTCTTGGAGACGAAAGATCGATTGAGGATGAATCATTCTCATGGGGGCTGCTTGATTATCCCGATTATACGAGACCGAGAGAATTCAGGGGACTTAATGTTCCCGATGTCCTGGTTTCCGGCAACCATAAGGAGATAAAGCTCTGGAGAAGGAAACAGGCGCTGAAAAAGACAATGGCGCTACGGCCTGATCTTATTGAGAAAATAGAGCTGACGGTCCTGGATAAAAAGATACTTTCAGATATAGCCTCTGAAGAAGACATATCTGATGACATAGATTGAAAAATAGATTGCACGGATGAAAAAAATAAAATTAACCGGTTTATCAACTTTACAGGAGGAATAAAATGAACGCCATAAAAGTTATAGAAGAAGGATATAAAAAAGAAATCCCGCCTTTCAGGATTGGTGATACGGTCAGTGTAAGCATGAAAATTAAAGAAGGTGAAAAAGAAAGAGTTCAGACTTTTACAGGTATTGTTATAGGGCGCAAAGGAAGCGGGACCCGTGAGTCTTTCATGGTAAGAAAGATTTCTTACGGTATTGGCGTTGAGAAGATTTTTCCGATTCATTCTCCCCTGATTGAGAACATTAAAGTTGTTAAGCAGGGTGTTGTCAGACGAGCGAAGCTTTATTACCTGCGCGACAAGAAGGGCAAGGCCGCCAAGGTAAAAGAAAAAACTTTTCTAAGGAAGTAATAAAATTTAGAAGTAATATACCAATATTTAAAATGAAGAGGAGAATCCAGAGCTGGATTCTCCTCTTCATTTTCCGGTTTCCCGAATTTTATAAATATGTAACCCTTCAGTGAAGGGTGGCAATCGCGATAAATATATCATTTTTTATTGCTTATATAGACAATATCCTATATAATTGACTATATAAGATTATTGGAGACATTAATGGGAACAACTACGAAGCAGGCCAATTTTCTTCTGCCCGAAGAACTGATTGATGAACTTAAAAGGACCGTTTCAAAAAGGGAGCAGAGTAAGGTTGTGGCTGAGGCGCTAAGGAAAGAACTGAAGAGGATGAGACTCAGGAAATCCCTTGAGACGAGCTTTGGGGCCTGGAAGGAAGAAGAACACACTGAGCTTAAAAGAGGCGCCGGGACATATGTAAGAAAACTCAGAAAATCAGGGAGGATGTCGCGGTTAAGGTGAGAAATGTTCTGATTGACACGGACATTATTATTAATTTTCTGAGAGGAAAAGAGAAAGCAAAACAGTTTCTGCTTTCATTGGTAGATGAGGCTGTGATATGCTGTTCTGTTATTTCAGTAGCCGAGATATTTGCCGGCATGAAGGAGAAAGAAAAACCGGCCACAACAGAACTTATTGACAGCCTGCATGTTATTGATATAAACAGGGAAATTGCAGAAAAAGCAGGGGAGTACAAGAGGTTTGAGAAGAGACAATCCCTTGAGCTTGATTACTGTTTTGTTGCTGCTGCGGCTTTTCATGAGAATGCCGTTCTTGCCACCGGTAATGCCAAACACTATCCAATGACCGATATTGAGAAAGTAACTGTAACAGCCTGAAAATCACCCATCAAATAAAAAAATATTGCAGGCGCCATGATATTTATGTTAAATTTCAACTAAATTCGAAAAGTAATTTCTTATCAATTAATGTCTCCTCGAAAAGCGCCTTTAAAAGAAGATTACCCTCCCATTTTTTTGCATGACGAAAAAACCCGACAGAACTATTCGGTAGTCGCGGGTCTTGACGAGGCAGGCAGGGGGCCATTGGCAGGTCCTGTGGTAGCTGCCGCCGTAGTACTGCCTTCCGGGCTTGTAATTGAAGGCGTCAGAGATTCAAAAAAAGTTGCTGAAAAAGAGCGTAAAAATATTTTCTGGGACATTGTCCAAATGGCCTATGCGGTTGGTGTAGGGATGGTAGAAGCTGATACCATTGACAGGATAAATATTCTGCAATCTACTATGCGGGCAATGAAAATGGCCGTGGAAGACCTGGGGATGAAACCGGATATCCTGTTAATTGATGCTGTTACACTCCGGGAGGTCGGGATTAAGCAGGAATCAATTATCAGGGGGGAGTCTGTCAGTTCATCCATTGCCGCGGCCTCAATTATTGCAAAGGTTGTCAGGGATGACATTATGATCGGGTACCATGAAAAGTATCCCGCATATAATTTCAAAAGACATAAAGGATACTCCACCAGGGAGCACATGATGAATATACAGAAATGCGGCCCCTGTCCTATCCATAGAAAAAGTTTCAGGAAGGTGATGGACATACAATTGCCTCTCGGTTAGGACCAGCAGGAAATTGTCTCGTTCCGCAGGGACGGGATAACTCCTTCCTGCAAATTAAATGATGTTCTATTTATTAGGTGCAGACATTGTAGTACTTCTTCATTTCCTCTGGATAATCTTTCTAATATTCGGCGCGCTTATAGGCAGAAAATATAAGTGGATTAAGATAGTCCACATCGCTGGAGTAATTTTTGCTCTTATTATACAAGTATTCGGCTGGTATTGTCCCCTTACGCATATTGAAACCAGGTTAAGGATAATGCATGACCCGACTCAAAGTTATACCGGTTCATTTATTGTTTACTACGTTGAGAAAATTGTATATATAGGAGTTTCTCAGAATGTGATTCTGATAATAACAATTATTCTTGCAATGGTCTCCGCATGGATATATTTGCGTAAACCGGAAAAACATGGACCAAAGAAGAAATTGGCAAACAAGTCTTGAAAATGGTATTTGACAGCTGTGTTTTTTTGTTTTAATCCGGTATAATTAAATTACGCGCGAAGCGTATTGCTTGACTTTTTGAATTTAAAATTTTAAGGTCCGGCAGCTTAACTGATTGCTTTACATACCCATTAGACTTGTGTTACACTTCTATCTCTCTTAAAGGAGAAAGGCGACTTTATGGCTTTAGCGAAAGAACAGAAAGAAAATATAATAAAACAGTACAAGATGCATGAGAGCGATACAGGTTCTCCTGAAGTGCAGATAGCTCTTATCAGTGAGCGTTTAAATGTTCTGAATTCACATTTCCAGACGCATAAAAAAGACCATCACTCGCGAAGAGGACTCCTGATGCTGGTGGGACAACGACGCAAACTTTTGAGTTATTTAAAAGCAATTGACAGAGAAAGATACAAAAAGCTTATTAAACAGCTTGGACTGAGAAAGTGACAGTGAATGAAAAATGTTGAGATTGGACTTAAAGGAAAACCACTTACCCTTGAGACTGGACTATTTGCAAAACAGGCTGATGGTTCCGTAGTCGTAAGATACGGTGACACCGTTGTATTGGCGACAGCCGTTGCCAAAAAAGAAGCGAGAGAAAACATAGATTTTTTCCCTCTCACTATTGATTATCAGGAAAAGGCTTATGCCGCCGGCAAAATCCCCGGAGGCTTCTTTAAAAGGGAAGGAAGGCCTACAGAGAAAGAGGTCCTTACATCCCGCCTGATCGACAGACCTACCAGACCTCTTTTCCCCGACGGTTTTTATTCAGAGACACAGGGGATCATTTCCGTATTATCATTCGGCAATGAAAACATATCGGACATCCTGGGTATTATAGGTATGTCCTCTGCGCTTTGTATATCCGATATCCCGTTTGACGGTCCTGTGGGCGCTGTCAGGATAGGTATTTTAAAAGACTCATTTGTTGTTAATCCCGACCTTCAGGAGATTGAAGAATGTGATTTTACTCTTGTTGTGGCGGGGACGGAAGAGGCGGTAATGATGGTTGAAGGCGGTGGGCTTGAGATCACCGAAGCTGTACTGCTGGAGGCCCTTGAGATCGCACATAAAGAAGTAAGAAGAGTTGTAGACTTGCAAAAAGAGCTTGTGGCTGTGGCCGGCAATACCAAGAGAACGGTCACGCCGCCGCAGTTAGATGAAAAACTGATGGAATCCGTTTCAGATCTTTCTCTTGAAAAAATAGTGAAGTCCATCATTATACCGGATAAATTACTCAGACAGGACGCTCTTAATGAAATTCTCGGGGAAGTTATACCATAACTCAATACATGGGAAGAAGATATTTCAAAAGATATTTC
>JAUVPO010000054.1 GCA_030598625.1 Deferribacteres bacterium
AGTTCTTCAGGATGAAATCACTGAACGCAATAAGGCTGAGGAGGAACTTAAAAAAGCGCATGAGGAAATTGAGGCCTGGAACAGGGAATTAGAGACAAGGGTAAGGGAAAAAACCGATGAGCTGATAAAATCACAGGCTCAAGTGGTACAGGCAGAGAAGCTGTCTTCAATAGGGCAAATGGCGGCAGGCATAGCCCATGAATTAAACTCCCCTTTGACAGGGCTCATATCCATGACCAGGCAATACAGAAAAGGCACGGAAAAAGATTCGAATGAATACAGAGAGCTGTCACTTATGTTAAGCGCCTGTGAATATATGGTCAAAATAGTTAAGGACTTTAACGCCTTTTCCGGCAAGTCAAGAGGTGAAATTACTGAGTGCAATTTAATTGAAATCATTGAATCTTCGTTGGGTTTAATCACGAACGAGTTAAAAACAAAAAACATTCAGATAACTAAAAATTATGCATATGAAACTCTGATAGTCAATGGAGACAGGACTGAGCTTCAGCAGGTGGCCATGAATATTATCAGGAATGCGGTTGATGCCATGGATGACGGAGGCGAGCTTGTTATAAAGTCAGGGATTTCAGAGGACAAGAGCAGCGTTATTTTAAAGTTTATCGACAATGGCTGCGGCATTAAAAAAGAAAACATCAACAGTGTATTTGAGCCTTTCTTTACCACAAAGCCACCGGGAAAGGGGACGGGGCTTGGTCTTTCGGTATCATATGCTATAGTAAAAAACCATGAAGGGAAGATCAAAGTAGAGAGTGAAGCTGGAAAAGGGACGGAATTTGAAGTTTTACTGCCTGCTGTCATCTGATAATAAGGGGGTTTATAAAAATGGTAAAAACAAGAATACTGCTGGTTGATGATGAGGCGATTATTCTGCTTGGCTGGCAGAAAGAGCTTGCGTCTGAAGGCTATGATGTAAGGACCGCGTTATCAGGAAGAGAGGCTGTTGAGCTGGCAAAAGAAGAAAAACCGGATATTGTGATTACTGACCTGGTAATGTCCGAGATGAACGGGGTTGAAGTCTGCAGGCAAATCAAGGAAATGTATCCTGACACCAAGGTGGTGTTTGTCTCCGGACACCCTTTGGAAACACAAAAACACTTGATGCCCTTTATTAACGCGGGTGGAACAGATGAGTACTTAAGAAAACCCCTCCTTGAAGACGAAATCACTAAAACCGTCAAAAAAATAGTTGCGGGGAGGGAATGAATTTGTTGATTGCATTCCTCGTTTCTTCCTACTTCCTCCCGAAATCATCATCAAAGCGGACGATGTCGTCTTCTTCCAGGTAGGGGCCCATCTGGACTTCAATCAGATGCAGGGGGACCTTGCCGGGGTTTTCAAGCCGGTGGCGGGTGGTCTTGGGGACATAGGTCGACTGGTTTTCCTCCAGGTATACAACCTGTTCGCCGTTAACGATCTTTGCCGTGCCCTGTACAACTATCCAGTGTTCACTCCTGTGGTGGTGCATCTGCAATGACAGTTTCGCGCCGGGGTAGACAACTATGCGTTTTATTTTGGTGTTGCCGTTTTCTTCAAGGGTCGTATAGGTCCCCCACGGGCGATAGACTGTGGTATGGGCCTTGTATTCTTTGCGCCCCTGTTTTTTCAGTTCGTTTACTATGGATTTGACGTTCTTGCTATTGTTTAAATCCGATACAAAAACCGTATCGGGGGTTTCCACCACTACAATATTATCGAGTTCATTTGCAACAATAAGCCTGTCGTCTCCCTTGATAAAACAGTTTTTTGTATCTTTAAGGATAACATCGCCCTCTACCACATTGTTGTCACCATTTTTAGGCAGAAAATCATACAGGGATTTCCAGGAGCCAATATCGCTCCATCCAAAGTCCGACGGGAGCACTACTCCCCTTTTGGTTTTTTCCATAATGGCGTAATCAATGGAAATATCCGGCAATTTCCTGTAGGTATCTATTGAAATGGATGTTCCGTTTGAAATGATTTTCTGCATGTTTTTTAAGAGGACCGGTTCGAACGCCCTGAACTCTATTATCAGGACAGAGGCCTTGAAAGCGAACATGCCGCTGTTCCAGAAAAAGTTGCCTGCCTTCATATAGCGCCGCGCGGTTTTCTCATCCGGCTTTTCCACAAACCTCTTTATCGCAAAGGCGTCTCCCTTTACGCGTTTAGCGCCTTCTATGTATCCATAGCCGGTTTCCGGGTAATTCGGTTTGATGCCGAAAGTCACAATGTGATCCATTTCAGCAAGCGAGACAGCTTTTTCTAATCTTTCATGAAATCCCGCCGGATCACTGATTACATGGTCGGATGGGAACAGTAATATCACCGCGTCTTTCTCTTTTTTAAGGATATTAAGGACCGCAAGAAGAATGGCAGGCGCCGTATTCCGTCCACAGGGTTCTTTGATTATCTTGCCGTCCGATGATACGTTTATCTCTTCAAGATGTCTTGCAATCTCAAAAAAATGTTCCTCTCCGCATACAATTCGCAGCCTTCCCGCATCAAGAACCGGGAACAACCTTTTGATTGTATTTTGAATTAAGGAGTTGTCTCCGGCAAGGTTTACCAGTTGTTTTGGAAGCAGTTCCCTTGAAACAGGCCATAATCTTGAGCCGCTTCCACCTGCCAGTAAGACACAATATGTATTGAGCGCTTTTTTCGGCATCTTAATATCGCAACACTTCAGATCAGGCGGATAAGTCAGTGGCTTGAAGTTACACTTTTAGCTCGGCCCAGCATTCCTCGTTTTCAATATTCAAGTTTAAAATCTGCAATAGTTCCCTTTCGGAAGTAGAACCGTCTTTACTTAAATTTTCCAGCAGCGCCCTCGGGATTTCAAGAACACACATTTTATCTTTTTTCATTAATTGGAACCTGAACATAAAAGTATTGAAGAGATAATAGACCCTGTATATTATAATGGCATTATCAATTTCCTTGATTTTTTCTTCAATAACATTATATGACGGGACACTTTCCTCTGTTACTAAAGGGTCGTCAGGATCATCCATGATTTCTCCTTGTCAGTGGCAGTTTATCAAGCCGGTTTATGTTCATAATGTAATTTTACCGTTATCAGCTTTATTTGTCACTTAAAAAATGATCCTTCCGCATATGTTGTAAATAATCAGGGCTTTGTGTTACCCTTTGAAAGCCTTACACTTCGTTTAAATTATTATCTTCAAGGAGAAGCCCCATGGTAAAAAATGATCGCTGGATTAAGGAAATGGCTGAAAAAGGCATGATAACGCCTTTTGCTGAAAACCAGGTAAGAGAGGGGGTAATTTCATACGGTATAAGTTCATATGGTTATGATATGAGGATATCAGATGAATTTAAGGTTTTTTCCAGTACGAACACCGCTATAATGGACCCCAAGCAATTCGATGCACGGAATTTGGTTGACTTTAAAGGAGATGTCTGTATAATCCAGCCAAACTCCTATGTCCTTGCCACCTCCATAGAGCGCTTTAAAATTCCAAGGGACACAATCGTCATATGCCTCGGCAAATCCACTTATGCCAGATGCGGAATTACGGTTAACGTGACCCCCCCTTGAACCAGAATGGGAAGGCCATGTAACAATAGAAATATCCAATACAACGCCCCTGCCCGCTAAAGTATATGCAAATGAAGGGATCGCACAGATTATATTTCTGGGCGCTGATGAAGTTTGCGAAAGGTCATACGCAGATAAATCAGGCAAGTACCAGGCGCAAAAGGGAATAACACTGGCAAAAATTTGATCTATGAAGCCGAGTGAACGTATAATTCTTGCCCTTGACGTACCGGGGTTCGATGAAGCAATTGACTCCGTGTGGAAATTCAGGGACCATGTTGAAATCTTTAAAGTCGGCTCGGAACTTTTTACCTCTGTCGGTCCCAGAATAATAGAAGAGATCCATTCAATCGGCAAGCGGGTCTTCCTTGATTTAAAATTCCATGACATCCCGAATACTGTTTCCAGGTCTGCACTGGTTGCAGCGAGACTCGGAGTATTTATGTTTAATGTTCATACATTAGGCGGCTTTGAGATGATGAAGCAGGCGGCCCAGGCGATCAGCAAATTCTCCCTCGGGAAAAATGTCGACAGGCCGAGGATTATCGGCGTTACCATATTGACCAGCATGGACCAGGCCGCCATGCAGGATGAACTCGGCATAGGATTGAGGCTGGGCCCGCAGGTTAAACAACTTGCCGGTCTTGCCCAAAGGGCCGGACTGGACGGGGTGGTTGCCTCACCGGAAGACGCTGAAGTCATACGTTCACGGTTCGGCAAGGGTTTTTTGATAGTGTCCCCGGGGATCAGACCTTCCTGGGCAGCGGCAGGCGACCAGAAGCGATACTTAACTCCCAGGGAAGCGCTTAGAAGAGGGGCCGATTATATAGTTATCGGCAGAGCCATCACATCACAGCCTGACCCAATACGTGCGTTAAAGCGTATTGAAGAAGAGATAGCAGGGGTATAAAACGAGTAGATTCAATGCTGAAAATCCTTCCCGGTAAAAGCAAATTCATTGAAAACGCAAAGACGGGAAAGATTTATCCGGTTTACGCGGAACTGCCATTTATGCCTCCTCAACAAATATTCGAGTTAATGGAAGCTCCGAATAGTTTTCTTCTGGAGAGCATAAAGGGGCCTGAAAAAATCGCACGGTATTCCTTTATTGGAGCAGAGCCTTTTCTGATTTTCAAGGTTAAAAACGGCGTTGTTGAAATAAGCCGCAGCAATAAAAAAACCTTATCTTCAAAAACCCCGCTGAAGAAACTCAGGGACTTGATGCAGGCATACCAGGTCAATGCACAAATTGGAATCCCCCCCTTTGCAGGAGGAGCGGTCGGCATTATAAGCTATGACTTTGTCCACTATCTTGAACGATTACCAAGGACCGCTATCGATGACCTTGAAATACCCGATGCTCATTTTATGCTGATTGATACTGTAATTGCCATTGACCATAAGCTCCGGAAAATGTTCCTTATTTCCTGCCCTGCCGCGAGAGAAATTGTTTCGGGGACCGGGGGACGTAATAAAAACTGGGGCGCTTATTATGAAAGCGCATGTGAAAAAATCCATAAGTTATACAAAAAAATCGATTCCTTTCCATTTGACCACACGGGCAATAAAGATCGGCCAAGCAAAGCTTTAAAGACAAATAAATCCAAAACCCGTATCAGGATTCATCATGAAATGAGTAAGAAAGATTATATGAATATGGTAAAAAAGACAAAGGAATATATAAGGGCCGGAGACATCTTCCAGGCAAACCTCTCACAAAGGGTCTCAGCCGATATCGGAAATATCTCAGCGTGGAAAATATATAAGACCCTGAGCAGAATAAATCCCTCCCCCTTTGCAGGGTATCTGAATATGAATGATTATCATATTGTGAGCTCGTCACCCGAGAGGCTGGTAAGAGTCAACGGCGATGCAGTGGAGACAAGGCCTATTGCCGGCACAAGGCCAAGGGGTATGGATGCCGAAGGTGACAGGCAAATGAGGGCGGACCTTTTACTGAATGAAAAAGAAAGGGCGGAGCATCTCATGCTGATCGACCTCGAAAGGAACGACCTCGGCAGGATTTCCGATTACAGCACTGTTGAGGCTGACGAGCTTATGATTATAGAAGAATACTCCCACGTTATCCATATTGTTTCCAATATCAAGGGGACGATAGTAAACGGCAAGGACTGTTTCGACGCAATAAAAGCGACATTCCCCGGAGGGACAATAACAGGGGTCCCCAAGGTAAGATGCATGGAAATAATTGATGAGCTTGAACCGGTGGCGCGCGGGCCTTATACGGGTTCCATCGGATATATAAGTTTTACAGGCGCAATGGACTTAAACATTATCATAAGGACTTTTGTGATAAAGGATTCCTTTGCCTATGTACAGGCCGGCGCGGGTATTGTAGCGGATTCCGATCCTGAAAGGGAGTATCATGAAACATTGAAAAAGGCAGAGGCGCTTATAAAGACTTTAGAGGTCCTGTGACTTTTACTATTCTATTCCGCCTCAAGCACCGCGCCGTCCATGTATCTCATGATGTCATCATAATTTTTCTTTGTTTTTTCATACATGGTGGCATTTTCAATCGCTGTACCGCACTGTTCCGCGAGTGAAGCCGCAAAGTCTATTTCCTGCCGGGAGAATCTCCTCGGTTCGCCTGTCAGCAGTCTTAATATCCCGAGTACTTTGCCCCTTGCAATTACAGGTAATGTAAGTAAGCTTTTTATTCCTTCTTCTGCCGCCTCTTTCTGGTATTGGATCTTTTTGTCGCTTGTAACATCATAGATAGCAACCGGCTTTTCATTCAATGCCTCTATAATATTTTCTTCTGTGTCAACAGGGCCTCTGTTTAAATATTTCTCACTGAGACCGTATGCAGCGGCAAGTTTAAGTTTTTTGCCTGTATGATCAAGCAGGCGTATCGTGGATGCTTTTAAGTTCATTACTTCAGGGATCTTTTTTACTATCATGTCCAGCACTTCACTCGCCATCAGAGTAGAACTGACAGCTTTTGTAACTTCCTGAAATACGGACAGATATTGCTTTTCCTTGGATATCTCTGTTTCAAAACGCTTCGCATTTACAATTGCGATGGCGGTTTGTTCGGCAATCGCCTCCATAAATCTAAGGTCTTCGGCTTTGTATTTAACAGGTCTGGTCGTATAAAGCCTGAGCACTCCCGTAACCTCAGCCTGAAAAAACATAGGTATGGACAAAATACTGCGAATGCCTTCCTCCAGGGCCTCATTGTAATACTTTGAATCTTTATGTTCTGTTATGTCGTACTCCGATACGGGTTTACCGGCAAGGGCGTTATCGATACTCGCGTCATAAGAGACAGGCCCTTTATTGGCGTACTTCTCACTCAGTCCATAATACGCCACAAGTTCCAATTGATTGTTTTCCTTATTCAGAAGACGCAGGGAACTGCCTTTTAATCCCATAACCTGAGGGATTTTTTTTACTATCGCATCCAATACTTCATTTAAATTGAGCGTAGAACTTACTACTTTCGCAACTTCTTCAAAAACCCTGAGATATTCCTTTTCTTTTGACACCGCCCTTTCGAAACGTCTTGCGTTTACTATTGCTATTGCCCCCTGTTCCGCGATTGCGCAAATAAAGTTAAGGTCCTCAGTAGTATATTTAACAGGCTCAGCAGCATACATTCTGAGCACCCCTATTACTTCCGTCTCAAAACGAAGGGGGATAGATAATATGGTGCTGATCCCTTCTTCCGTTGCTTCTTTGTAGTATTCTGAATCCGTATGTTCCGCTATGTCATACACCGACACGGTTTTACCGGCCCTTGCATCGTCAATGCTCGCATCGTAAGATACAGGCCCTTTGTTGGCGTATCTCTCACTGAGGCCGTAATACGCCGCAAGCTCCAACTGCTCTGTCTCCTTATTGAGAAGCCGGAGCGAACTTGCCTTTACATTCATCACCTTGACAACGTTGGTCGTGATCAACTTCAAGACCTCATCAAGGCTGATGCTGGCGCTTATTGATTTGCATATATCCTGATAACTCTCCAGATATACCTTTTTCTCGAAAATTTTATCAGCGCATGAAGGACACATACCATGGGTAAAGACGCCGAACCCCTCATTTGTAAGATAACTTTCAAGCTGTTCCCAGTAATTTTCATCACTCCTTATCTTTTTGCACCAGCCGCATATTGGAATGAGTCTTTCTTTTCTTTCAGATTTCAACCGTGACTCTACTGACCTGATACATCGCGTCACGTCCCTGAATGTAGCGATAACACCTTTTATTTTTCCGTTGCTGAAAAGCGGTGAAGCGTTTTCCTCAACCGGGATTCTTACGTTATCTTTTGTTTTAATGAAAAAGTTTTTACTGACAGCCTTCTTTTCCTGAAAACAGAGCGCCACAGGATATTCGAAGGACTGAATTGTATTTCCAGTTTCATCTTCATACTTGAAATCCACCCCGTCAATGGTAGAACCGATCACTTCATCCGCTTTAAAGCCGGTCAAGGACTCGGCGGCCCTGTTCCAGAACCTGATTTTCTGGTCCGTGTCAACGAGATACACACCGTTTGCCATGCCATCAAGAATTTGACGATACGTTTTCCGCTTCCATCCGAACATATTGATATTCTCCTGTTTAAAAACTAATGCTGCAGCTTATCTTAATGCGTTTGCTTTCAAGAGTTCAAAGGTTATTATGATTTATTATAGCAAAAAATTATTACGTTGCTTTATATACTATATTTTTTGTTGAAGACTTTCCGTGGTACATGGCTTCATCTGCAAGTTTAAGCAGCTCGTCTTTATTCTTCGCGTTGGCAGGGTAGGAAGCGATCCCGAAACTCCCGGTCAGCCTGACCGAGTACCCGTCATTTTTCAGGAATTCGGTTTTCTCTATTATCATTCTCAGTCTCTCGGCAACCATATAGCATGCATCCAGCGGGGTTTGAGGCAGGATCATGACAAACTCGTCTCCACCATATCGTGTAATTGTATCAATCTTTCTCAGGTTTTTCTGTAAGATCCGTGAGACCTCGATAATCACACTGCTGCCTACAAGGTGTCCATATTTATCATTTACTCTCTTGAGATTATCAAGGTCCATAAATATGAGTGAAAAAAGTGAACCGTACCTCTGCGCCCTTTCTATCTCCATATCAACGGCCTGACGAAGATACCGGATGTTGTAGAGATTGGTAAGGTCGTCATTTCTAATCTCTTGATTTAAAAAGGCCATCTCTATATCCACGGCAGCATAGTTGGCTGCATTTATAAGCAAATCCATGTCATTGTCGGTAAAAACATCTCCATGTTTTTTATTGATAAGCCTTAAAACACCCAGCCCCCTGTCTTTAATCTTTAGAGGAGCGCATATTAGCGACTTCATTTTAAGCGTTGAAAATTTATCTATTGTTTTATTAAAACGCTTGTCCTTTCCCACATCCTTAATGGCTAATGTGATGCCTTTATACAGAACGATTCCGGCAATCCCGACTCCCTTTTTAAAAACGGATTTCTGTATCTTTGATGAAGTCCGTATCGGTATTATCTTAAAGAAAGGTTCATCATTAAGGAGAAGAGAGACGGCTTCAGCTCCTGTCAGGGTCTTCACTTTTTCCATTATGGAATTCAATTTTTTAGTTAAAACAGAAACAGCCGTCAGATTTCTTGTATTTTCATCATAAAAATCCAACTCCTTCTTCCTGGCCTTAAGCTCTGCATGCAATATCCTGTTTTCATCCTCAGCGGCTTTATTTTTCAAAAGGTTTTCCATGCAGCGTCCAAACTCCCTGCCGGAAACCGGCTGGAAAAGCGGTAAGGTAAATCTGTCCTTAATCCAGAGGTGCAAATCTTTTAAATTGTTATCATTGATCAGGACAATCCTGGGTTTATCGGCAGTAAGCTGTCTTAATTTATCCGGATTGCCGGTTTTTGATAGAAAATCGCCGTCTATCACGACTAAATCGGCGCCTTTTTTTCACATGAAGTTTATCGCTTTTTTAAGTCTCTTTTCCTTTATTAATTTGAAGCAGTTTTTTGTCAGCGATTTTTCAAAATTACGTACAAAGGAATTGCATTTATCTATCAGTAGGATTTCACGCATTGGTCCCGCAGCACTTCTTGTATTTTTTTCCGCTCCCGCAAATACA
>JAUVPO010000094.1 GCA_030598625.1 Deferribacteres bacterium
CTGAAGGCGCGGCCATACTCGTGCTTGAAGAGCTTGACCACGCATTGAAGCGGGGCGCGGGGATTTACGCAGAATTATCCGGATACGGCGCTTCTTCCGATGCCTTGCATCAGACAAAGCCGAGCAGTGAGGGCGAGGCTAGCGCGATCAATAAGGCACTAAACGATGCTTCTGTTGGTATCGATAGAGTAGATTTTATAAACGCCCATGCCACGTCAACCCCGCTTGGAGACGCGGCAGAGGCAGAGGCAATCAAAAAAGTATTCGGCAAGTATACAGATGGTATTCACGTAAGCTCGTGCAAATCGATGTTAGGTCATATGCTTGGCGCTGCCGGGGCTTTAGAGGCTGCGATAACGGCTATTTCAATCAGCAGGAATATTATCACCCCGACAATCAATCTTGATAATCCCGATCCGGAATGTGATCTTAACTATGCGACTTCCGCTATTAATAAGGAGATAAATGTCGCGATCAGCAATTCATTCGGATTCGGGGGCGTCAATGCAGTGTTGGTGCTTAAGAAGGTCGGGATATAATCCAGTTTATCCGGTGGATTTTTGCGATTTTAATGTCCTTATCCTCGCAAGTTCCTCCTGATAACCGTAAATATGGGCGCCGGCGCTGTAAGCATAAATAGGACCGTTTTTAAGTCCTGCTTCTTCGGCTACATATTGTTTAAGCAGTTCTATCCCTCCGAGGTTGGAAGGGAATCCCGCCCATAAATCCCAGGAGCGAAAATAGCATGATACCGTCAGTACTAAATTGTCTTCCTTCGGTATGGATTTGAAGTCTAACAATCGCAGGCAAGGGGGATCAAAGTTACCGTCCTTTCCATAACACAGGTCATAATCTTCGGGAGCAGCAATTTCAACAACCGCCTGGTTGGTAAGCGGCGTTTCCTTAAGCATTTCAATCGCCCGTTCCAGCTGGGTGCCGCCCTTTGGCATGGGATAGTGTATCCTGCTTGAATACCTGTAAGTCTCATTTTCAGAAAGTTCGGGGTCCATCAGATAATTTGCGAAATAATCTTCAATGTATTCCATTGTTGTAGGCGCCGGAAGCCCCAGGGCAGGGGGTATCACCGGTACAATGTCCTGGTCAGGATGCTCGATAAATACTGCCAGGCCGTGATACTGGAGGCGGTACTGTTCTTTTTCAAATGAACCTCTTTGTATTTCCTGGGTATAGGAGTTATCGAATATATTGTAGATCAGTTGAAACCACGCATCGGATATTGTTTTAGCCTTCAGGAAAAAAGGGAACATCTGCACTCCTCCTTTTATGGGACCGTTTATCGTAACATTCAGACAGAATGAATTGAAAGAGTGAAATAGTTATGTTAACCGCCATAAATAGGTAACAAGACCCGTAAGGATAAAATTACTGTCTATGATTGCCTCGAATAACCTGCCCGCCTGGATTCGCTGTTTCTGAAAAGCGTACAGACACATCACCATAAATGCAGGCGATAGAATAAGATAGTAACCAAGCGTCGGCGCAAGTCCAGAAACCGCGGATGAAAACATAACAGCCCCGATAATTACAGTAAGGACCAGCAACATCCCAAGTGTCCGTTTCTGCCCTATCAGTATAGGAATTGTTTCCCTGCCGACTATTCTATCACCCTCTATGCTTACAATATCAAATATAACTGATCGCATAAATACAGTTAAAATAACAAATACTAAAATTATCATGGACTGAAGTGAAAAATATATTTCCTGTTTCAATATGGGTATCATGATCATGACCCATGCCCATGCAAGCGCTACGAAGATGTCCTTTGAACCGGGGAAATCTTTAAGCCTTTTGTATTTTATGAGTGACGAAAGCTTTTCAGGGAGGATCCTTATACTGTATATAATGCCCATAAGATAAGAAAACAAGAGAAAGACAAAGGCGATAATACCAACCAGATACGCCAAATATAAAGAAGTAAATGCCGCTATGGTTGCGGAAAGGATCAGAGGTTTCCCATAATCCCTGAAAAAACCTGTTCGAGTCGGGTCGAAAAATTCATCTTTTAATCGTTCAGTATATCTGTTATAAATATGTACTGCAAAGACATAAAAGAAGGCAATAGATAAAATGGTAGGGGAAGGTTTGATATCCTGAAAGACCAGACTTGTGTAACACATGCTGACAGCGCCGAGACTCAAATAGAGGGTGCTTTCTACAATAAAATCGCCGACGCTTTCAAGGAATCTATATAATCTGCTCTTTCTCTTCTTCAATAGATACTTTATCTTGTCTATTACTTTGTTGATTACCCAGTTGGGAGTTGAAGCGCCGGCCATTAAGCCGATGTTTTCATATTGTTCCATGCCAAGGTTATCAAGCTCATCCTCGTGTTCGATATGAAAAGACGGGATACCGACGGACAAAGAAATTTCGTATAGTCTTCTTGTGTTGGCGCTGTTTTTCCCCCCGACAACAACCATTGCGTCAACTTCTTTCGCGAGTTCCAGTACCTCTTTTTGCCTCATATTGGTTGAGTCGCAAATGGTGTCAAAAATCTTAACGTCGGGGATCTTCTTCTTTATTTTTTCGATTATTTCCTGAAAAATTTTTCTGTCCTGTGTTGTCTGGGCAATAATACAGGCTTTATCCAGTTCAGGTAAGTTATCAATATCAGCAATATTTTCTACTACAAAACCGTTTCCGTCCGTGTAACCGAGTAACCCGTTTACCTCGGCATGTCCCCTGTCGCCAATAATAATCGCCTTGTATCCCTGCCGTATTTCCTTTTTAATTATGGCATGCGCCTTTGCAACATGAGGACATGTTGCGTCACATATAATATTCCCTGCCTCTTTTATTTTTTTTCGTTCATCGGGAGTTACTCCGTGCGCCCTTAAAACCACGGTTGCATTGGAGACGGAATTGTCATCAAGAATTTCCACCCCCTTTTGTTTAAGCATTTCTATTGCCTGCGGATTATGAACAAGAGGTCCATATGTATATAATTTCCCTTTCTTTTCATTGGCTGCATCGAGGACTATGTTCATCGCCCGCCGCACTCCCATGCAGAACCCGGCGGTTTTGGCAAGTTTTATCTTCAATTCATAAATCTCCTTCAGTGGTTTTTTACGTAATCGGCAACCTCTTTCTTGTAAGCTTTATGCAGCAATTTTGTAATATTGCCTTTTTTTGTGCCAATTTTTGTACCATCAACATGTGATACCGGCATGACTTCCATAGTGGTATTTGAGATAAACACCTCTCGTGAATTTAATAGATCTTCTTTTTTAAATCTTCCTTCATTAATTTCAATTCCGGACTCTCTTGCAATATCCAGGATTGACTTTCTGGTTATTCCGTCCAGAATTCCGACCCCGGTTTCGGGGGTGTGAAGAATATTATCTTTAACAAAGAAAATATTGCTTATTGTCCCTTCTGCAAGATGACCTCTGTAATTAAGCATTATTGCCTCGTATGCGCCTTTGTCTTTTGCCTCTCTTTTCGCGAGGATGTTATTTAAAAAATTAAGAGATTTTATTGCGGGATTAAGGGCCCCCCTGAAATTCCGGCATGTATTAACTATTGCGACCTTTATCCCCTTTTGATAGTATTGCTCCGGATAATTTTTGAATTTATTGGAAATTATCACAAATGTTGGTCTGCGGCATAGACCTGGGTCCAAACCTATAGGGCCGGCGCCCCTTGATATGGTTATCCTTATAACGGCCTCTTTTTGCCTGTTTGCCCTTAGTGTTGTGTAAACAGTTTTTTTTATCGCTTCAGGCCCCTTGGGAATTGTCAGGCCTATCATGGATGCCGAACGGAAAAGTCTGTCTATATGCTCATCGAGCTTAAAAACAACACCATTATATGCCCTCAAGGTTTCATAAATCCCGTCACCATAGAGAAAGCCGTGGTCAAAAACGGAAATAAGGGCTTTACTCTTTGAAACAAGTTTATTGTTGAGATAAAGCATGAATCAGTTTATCACGACAACAATGTATTTTCCACCTGCAATTAAAGTTTTAATAACTCAATATGTTGTTTTATTTGAATAAATTTAGCTGTATTGACCTATTTGTCATATAATCTCTAAAATATTCGATAAAACCCCGGCCTGAGATTTTTTACTGAGGATAACCGGGACGGGGATTTACAGCATAGGAGGAACAAATGGAAAAATGGAAATGTTCTGTTTGCGGTTATGTTTATGACCCGGAGGCTGGAGACCCTGACGGCGATATCCCGCCAAACACCCCGTTTGAAAAGCTGCCTGATGACTGGGTCTGCCCTGTCTGCGGGGCTGCAAAGGATCAGTTTGAAAAAGTCGACTAAGTTCTGAATATTGACGCGTTGAGTGGCTTACTTCCTGAACTCGACTTCTGCTTCCCGTATTAATTTTTCGGAATTATTGGTATATCTTGGTGAAAAATGAACCGGTACCAGTTTTCCGACGCATGCCTCTCTTGCTATACTGCCTGCTTCTTTAGCAGTGAGATGATACCGTTCCCTCGCTCTTTTTCTGTCTTCGTCCAGGAAAAATGTTTCTATGTAAAGGACATCTGAATTTTTTACGAGTTCAACAATTTTATTTCGATTATTTTCACTGCCGGCGACATCAACGACGTAAGAAATTTTCTGCCCTTTGGTTATACCGGCAATATCTTTAACTTCTGAAAAAGCATACGTTTTTTCTTTGACTGTAAAAATACTGTCGGATTTATTTTCCCGTATGGCCAGTTTAAGTTCTCCAAGCCACGCGCCGACCGTGAGGTTTAATTTGCTGAGTTTGGACTTATCAATGTTTATATGATAGTCCTCCTCAAGGCTGAATGCCAGACAGGGTATTTGATGATCGAGGACCGCGGCTGAAACATTAAAAAATGTATCTTTAATAAGAACTCCGTCAAAAGGTTCTGTCCCCGACTCTTCAGGAATAAAAGAGTTTTGTGCCTTGAAATTTGTTCTCCTGATTGATTTTTCCGTTACTTCCGATACTTCGATGGTCAGCGGGTAATCCCCTATGAGGTTCCAGGTATAGCCTCGAAGTTTACCCTTTACACAGTCTATAAATCCTTCCGGTCCATACAGTTTTAAAGGGTTCTCTTTTTTCAGGCAAACTCTCAAGATACTGTCAAATCCAATAAAATGATCAACATGGGTATGTGATACAAAAATATTAGTTGTCTTAAGAACATCTCTTGCCGAGAGACCCGTGGTATAACCGAGGTCAAACAGTAATGAGCGCCCCTCCCTAAGGAGCCTAACATAAAGGCCCGGATCATCAAATGGGCCGTTCAGAAGCCTTGCGTGGAAAGATGTTTTCATGGAAAATTATAATTTAATTAATGATATAATATTAACAAAATTCAAAATATGAAACTTAAAAAATGAAATTCCGATTTTAATTTTTTTTGGAGGTTTTAATGCCTGAACTAAGGAAAGACCCTATTTCCGGCAGATGGGTTATTATTTCTATTGAAAGGGGCAAGCGGCCCTCTGATTTCGGAATGCGGGTTTCCACCAAAAAAGGCGGTTTTTGCGCTTTTTGCGAAGGGAATGAACATACGACACCCCCGGAGATACTGGCCATCAGACCTGACAAGAGTAAACGTGACACACCCGGCTGGACGCTCCGAGTAGTATCCAATAAATTCCCCGCGCTTAACATTGAAGGGCAGCTAAACAGGGTCGGTGAAGGTATATTTGACAAGATGAACGGGGTCGGGGCTCACGAAATAATAATAGAATGCCCTGATCATAATCTTACTCTTTCAACGATGCCCGTGAAATCAGTTGAAGACGCTCTCTGTGTTTTTTATGATAGAATTACGGACCTCAAGAAAGACAGCCGTCTTAAATATGTGCTTGTCTTTAAAAATGAAGGTGACGACGCGGGCGCTTCTCTTGAACATTCGCATTCCCAGCTTATAGCCCTTCCCATAGTTCCACATTTAGTACAGGAAGAAATAGAACATGCTAAGCAGTATTATAATTACAAAGAGAGGTGTATTTTTTGTGACATAATACGCCAGGAAACGGAAAAGGGCACAAGGGTCATCTCTGAGAATGAAGATTTTATTGCTCTTGCCCCGTTTGCGCCGCGGTCGCCGTTTGAAACCCTGATATTGCCAAAGAACCATAAATCCAGCTTTATCCCTGATGGAAGGTTCAACCTTCTTGCTCAAATACTACAGAAAACATTGAGGCAAATAGACAAAGTCCTTAATATGCCTCCATACAATATGATGATTCACACATCACCTTTCGAGAACGAGACAAACGATTATTATCACTGGCATATTGAAATAATACCAAAGCTTACAAAGATTGCGGGTTTTGAATGGGGATCAGGTTTTTACATTAATCCAACGCCTCCTGAAGAGGCCGCAAAATTTATGAGAGAAGTGGAGATATGAAGTTATTGTGAAGGGACAGAGGGTCGAAGAAAAAGAAATATGTCTTTGTGCCCCTGCCGCTTTGAACATAAGCAGTTAAGCGCTTTATATGAGTGATGATATGGCTGAAATTACCGAAAACAAACAGCCGGAAATAAAATCCCCGGCAACAGACATCTTGATCAGGGTAGCCCAGGTCGCGAGTTCAACACTTGAGCTAAGGGAAATTCTCGATACTATTGCACAGGTTGTAGCCGATTCTCTCAATAAAGACCTCTGTTCTATATGCCTCACTAAGCCAGGGGAAAAAGTTATCTGTATCGAGGCTGCCAGGGGTGCCGGCAAAGAATCTATTACAGTATTTTGCCTCAGGGATGAAGAAGGACTTATTGAAAAGGTATTTAGAAAACGGCAACCTCTGACAATAGAAGATATAAGAAAAGAACCTGATATTAAAGCGATTCTCAACCCGGGGAAAAGCGATCTCCTTTCATTGCTTGCCGTTCCGGTCGTAAAAGATAATTTAATATTAGGAATTATCACGCTTCAGACTAAGGACCCCTATATTTACCGTTGGGATGAGATTAACCTTCTCAGGATAATCTCTCATAACATCAGCGCCGCCATAAGGAATGCGGAGCTTTACAGAAGCGTCAAAACACAGCTTGATGAACTCAAGGTAATTCATGAAATCGGAAAGGCTATAACGTCTATTTTAAATATCGATGAGCTCCTCCC
>JAUVPO010000122.1 GCA_030598625.1 Deferribacteres bacterium
CCCCCCTATCCCCCCTTTTCTAAAGGGGGGGACTTTAATAACATTTACATTAATGTATTTTTTATATTCCTTTTTTCTTTTTATCCCCCTTTGATTGTTTTAGGGATGGTTCGGGACTGAACGCGTCAAGAATTAAAATGAGAAGCAGAGCGGCTATTTTAATTTAGCGGGCAAGCCTGCCTGACGGCAGACAGGCCTGGAGCAACCCGTTAAGAAACAATCACCGGGGCGCCCTTCTTTTGGTTCCGTTTTCTTAGGCGCATAAGAAAATGAACCGGGGTTTGGGGCAGCGCCCCATTTCCAATCAATCAATAATTCTGTTTACAAATACTGTAAACGCAAATTTTGACTTTTGCAGATTATTCCGTCGAATGTCGAGAACTGACTCCATGGTCTGTGTAATTCATTTTTCAGAAAAAGTTGATCTTCGCCAGCTTGTTGGTCATCTTCTTTTGGACCGGTTTCAGGAGGAATTCCCGAATCACAGAAGAGCAGAGATTCGAGGTATCAAGGATGTCATTACGTCTTGTCCGGAGCTTCTGCTACTTCTACTCCTTCTCCATATCCCCTTCATCAAAGACTATCACGGTCCCTCCTATCTTTATCACGTCACCCGACTCAAGGGGCCTGGCCTTTGCCGCCCTGTTATTCACCGTTATGTCCCCGTCTCCCTCTATCGTATACGCGTGCTTCTTTTCATCAAAGACTATAGTCGCGTGTTGCGCCTTTACATCCGGGGCGCCCGCGATCGTCATGTTGGCGTTCGCGGAGCCGCCTATAACGGTCTTGCCCGCTCCAAGGGGAAGCATCTTTGTTGAAACATTTCCAATCCTTGTTGACAGGACCTCAAGCGAGGGTACCGTCTTTTTCTTTTCAAATTTAATTCTTGAAAGCAGCCACATCAGAAGCAGGGCAAGCAGCAACGGCAGCAGCAGCCACGGACTGAAGGAATCAAGCGGTTTTCCGAAGATAGTGCTTGAGAAGTAGAAGCGGGTCGCCTCTCCGGATTTGCCGTCGCGGCTGTATTTGAGCTTTACGTATTTTTTATCCGCAGGCTCCAGTGTTGCGTTGTACACGATAAGATATTCATTAAGAACCTGGTTTAATATTTTGCCGTATACGTTACTCAGCTCTTCGCGGTCATGGGCGTTAAAAAGCGCCCCGCCTGTCTCTGTCGCTATTCTTTTCAGGTTCCTGTCTCCCCACTGTCCTTTTGGTCCGAAGTTCACCGCGAATACGGATATTCCCTCCTTCTGGCAATAGTCGATGGGTTCGCTGTATTTAAATATCTTTTCGCCGAAATCCCTGTGGGGCTTCTTTGTATTGTAATAATAAGGGCTGTTTTCACCATCCGACAGGATAATAATCGCCTTCCTTCCCTTTACGGACCTGAATTCATCCACTGCCATCTGGAGGCTCGAATATATCTCCGTATATGCTTCATCGCCTTTGGGCCTGCTTATCCCTGAAAGGAGGCGTTCAATTTCAACCTTGTCCCTGACGGGTTTTGAGAAACTGCTGTAATATGAATTGTATGATACAAGCCCTACCCTGTCCATGGGGTTTGTCACGCCGGCCAGGAACGATTTTACGGCTTTTATCGCAAGTGTTATCCTCATCCTGCCGGTATCTCCTGTTTTTTCACCCTTCATCGTACGGTACATGCTGCCTGAGTTGTCAATCATCAGCAGAAAGTTTATCCCTTTTTCATAGTTGGCATTTGATTCAAAACTTTTAATCTCCGGTATTTTCCTGAATTCATTTTTATCTGAAGACTCGAAAATGTCAAATTGGTCTACTGATAGTCCTTTTACAGGTCCACCCCCGTCATCCGTCACGCTGACATATAACTTTATCTCCTGGTTCAGGAGAAGCAAAGAAGGGTCAATCTGGGAAATGCGGACCGAGTCCGCAAACGCGAAAAAGCAGGGATTCAAAAGCAACATAAGCGATAAGATAATAATTACGGCCGATATTTTCTTCATGCTATCACCTGTTTTAAAACTTATACATCATCTTAACTGTTCCGATTTTTATCACATCATTAAACTTAAGTATATGTTCATCAATCCTGTCATCATTGACAGCAGCAGGCGCCTGAGTATCGAGATTTTTCAGGACCACGTCAAAATCGCCTTTTTTCCTGTTTACCCTCAGTTCGGTATGAAAGTCAGCGACATCCTGATATTCATCAAGCCTGATATCGTTTTTATCGGAACCGCCTATCCTGAGCCGCCGCTGGTTAACAAGGAACTCCTTGCCCCTGAGTCGGCCGTTTAAAACCCTCAGGACTCCAAAGGACATCCTGTCTTCTATAAGACCGTAAAAGAACCCGATAAAACCCCCGAAAATCAGAAGCCCCAGGAGTCGCGCGAGCATTATATCGGGGAGAAGGAGCCTGAAGTATTCAAGTCCGAGTCCGCCGATAAAACCACCGGCAAGGCCTCCGGCCAGGCCGACTTTGATCTTGTCGAATGAACCGGCCCTTACGCCTTCGACCATTCCTATAAATATCCCGAGAAACGCCCATCCCACTGCCCTTGATACAGGGAACCCGAATGTATTAAAATTCCGGCTTGAATGGATGAGGTATTCGCCCGTAAAAAACAGCGCCGCCTGTCCGGCCAGAAAACCCACAGTTCCTCCGACGATACCAATGACCGCACCTGTAGCAATGCCGCTCACGAGCTTCTTCTTTACGGATATGATAATGCCCTCGCCCGAACCGAAGAAGCCGCCCATAAATACACCGAATATTATTCCAATAAACACACTGAAAACCAGTAACGACGGGAAAGACGATTGGGTCATAAGCAGCGTTTCAAGCGCCGGCCACGAAGCAAGGCCCGCGAGCAGGCCGATAACGCACAAGAATATTCTTCTCATTAATACCGACATTACGCCTCCATCCGGTAATTCAGTTTTTTGTTATGTTTATAGCTTTTGCCTTATCGTCGAAATCAACGGACAGCACCGTTTCCTTGTCCGGTTCTATTTTTATTTTTTCAGTTTCGGAAATCTTTCTGAAAATAAAAGATGATCTACTTGCAGTCAGGAAGTATTCGCCCGGCGGCAGCGGAATCTTGCTTGATCCAGGTTTAAGGGGCGCCAGTTTTTCATACCTCAGGTCTTTGCCCCCGGCCAGATAAATTGGTGAATTGTTCAGCAGTATCTGCATCCCTTCCTGGCCGGACTTAATTATTAAAGCGCCGGCAACAGGTATGAGTTTAACATCAAGACGAAGGTCCGACTGGTAAGGCTCAATATATGTTTTAACCGATTTATCATAATATCCGTCGCTTTTAAACTTAAAAGAATATCTTTTTCCGGTTTTAAACGTGCCGTTAAAGTCTTCGGATTCCCTGAACTCGTCCCATTTTATCCACCCTTTTTTATTATATATATACACATCCGTTACACTTTCGATTTCCCTGCCGCTCACACCGTCCCTGACTGAATAGCTGAATTCGAGGGGCAGCGGAGATATCTTCCCCAGCCTGAAGCTTACCTTTTTTGAATCGGATGTCGCACCGGAAAGCCTTTGCACTGTTCTTGGCCTCAGGTAGAAATTCTCATGGTACAGTTTGTTCTCCACATTTAAAAACAGTGTATAATTGTCGGGCCTCAGATATACCTTTCCCGACCTCAGGAAATAACTCTTCCCTTTCCCATTCGCAATGTCGCTAAACTTGAATTTTACATCTTTCAGGGACATCAGCCTGTTATTCCGCTCATTGAATATCGCCGCCTTCAGGTAGATATCTCCGGGCTCCTTGTACCTGCCGTCGATTTCAACATCCACAACCAATGCGCCGAATTCCCCGGGCTTCATATATTCATAATAAGATCCTGTTCTGTATGAATAATATACGCCTCCCGAGAGCAGGGCCATTATTAACAATAACGCGTATATGATCTTCGAAAAATTAGAGGTGTATTTTTCCTTCTTCGCTTTTGTTTTTTTATCGGGAATTCTTATCCCCTGGACATACCGTTTAATCGCGTTATTGATCTCGTTCTGGTCATGATATTTCTTCAGCGCACCCGAGAGCCTGGCGATTATATATCCAATGTCCCTGAACCTTTTTGTCTTTTTAGCGTACATCGCCTTTTTTATTATCTTTCTCGCAACGGCGGGCACTCCCGGATTTATTTTTTGCGGAGGTTTATATTTGCCCTTATGAATCTGCGAGATCACACTCGGCGCGAAACCGCCAGGGAAGGGTTTTTCCCCTGTCATCATCTCGTAAAGCACTACACCCATGGAATAGATGTCCGCCCTCTTATCAACGTTTTTTGAGTCTTCGATCTGTTCCGGGGCCATATACGACGGTGTGCCCAGGGTCATCCCGGTCCTGGTTAAACCATCGTCATTCTCCTCCTTTGAGGTCGCTATACCGAAATCCGCGATCTTTACTTCACCTTCGTTCGAGATCAGTATATTGTCGGCCTTGATGTCCCTGTGGATAACATCACGGTCATGCGCGTATTTAAGCCCCTTGCATATTTCATTGAAAATAAGCATAGCCGCTTCCCGGGGCACATACCTGTCCCTCTTGATGAGCGCGGACAGATCGGTGCCGTCAACATACTCCATCACAATGAAGTATGACGAGCCCTCCTTGAAGTGGTCATAGACCTGCGCAATATGGTCATTCTTCAGGTCCATGACTATCCTGGCCTCCCTTTTGAATCTTTCGGTAAAGGCCTCGCTTCCTTTTAATGTAAGTTGTTTGATTATTACTGTCCTGTTGAGAGTCGGATGCTCAGCCCTGTAGACCGCCCCCATACCGCCCTCGGCGAGCTTGTTTTTGATCTTGTATTTTCCGGCCTTGGTGAGCTCTCTTGCCATAGACTTTACACAACCACTTTCATTTGATAGTTTGATATATCGGTTTTTTCACTTTTTTACATAAATCGGTTATTCCATTTCACCGATTATTTCTTCCGTCCTGTCTTCAATCTCCAATATATCGTTATCAAGATCTATGGCCTTATCCTCTTTTATGTACGCTATAATGGCTTTACCGGGATTATGAATCTGTACATATCTGTTGTCCGCCCTCAGATTATACAGACCCGGTACCGGCCTGTGCCCCCCGAAATAATACGCATTGTCTCTTTCACCGGCTTTTATGTAATTATCGATCATTTCCCTAACACTGCCTTCCTCAGCAGCGCCGTTGTCTGTCCAGGTCAGGCCCTTGACGACCTCCGGATTGTCTCTGTACTCAATAATGCTTTCTTTATCGAAAAAGTTGGCAGGCTCGGCGTGTGAAACGATGAAATTTCTCCCCACGGCAAGCAGGGGAAGATTTTTTTCAAACCTGTAATATTCTGCAATGAATTCATCACCGTAAAATTTCCGCATATATGAAACGACCATCGCGCCTTCAAGTGCGTATTTGGCAAAGGCAAAATTCCCGCCTCCCGTCTCATTGGCTATATTTTCATGGTTGCCCTTGAGGAAGTGAAAGTTGTCCGGAAAGGCAGCCTTGACCTCCATGACCATTTCCATCAGACCGAGACTCTCCATTATTTCATCGTCCATATTTATGTGATGTTTGTATCCTTTTTTGTACTCTTCATACGCTAAAATCCATCTTTTCAAGCCCCTTTTTTCCGCATGGAAACCGTCGCCAACACAGACGATCTGCATAGCGCCGGAGGCAAGTCTGTCTAAACCGGTATTTCCGTTCTCATCCTTGTGAAACAGGACGTTTAGAAAAAACCCCCTTCGCGCGTGAAGATCGGGAACGATTACCGTCGGAATATTCAGTTTAAGCAACACTAAGCCGCCTGGCAGCCCTGAAGGGTCCCGCGGTCTTATGTCTTCTCCCTCCCGCGCCAAAGTCATATTAATCTTTTCAAGCACTGACAGGTAACTTTCAATATCCGACGCTTCCTGTCGCCTGCAGATGTCCACAAGCATCTTTTCTAAAACCTTAATATTCATGTCCTGCTTTTATTATATCCTTAATATTCAATCTGATAAAGCTGATTGAATAATCCCCGGCAGATATGCAATGGATCAAATCCGTTATTCCTGACAGGCGGTAATGAATTGA
>JAUVPO010000226.1 GCA_030598625.1 Deferribacteres bacterium
ATCAAAGATTCCAAAAGAGATGAACAGGTTAAGAATAGTCCAGATTTCCGATGTTCATCTCGGACTGATCGTCAGGGAAAAAAGATTGAAAAAAATTGTTGAGAAAATAGCAGCTGTCGGACCTGATATTCTGGTATCCACGGGAGACCTCGTGGATGGACAGATAAATGAACTTAAAGGACTCGCGGAACTGCTCCGGGAAATTAAACCTAAGTATGGTAAATTCGCAATAACAGGAAATCATGAGTTCTACGCCGGGCTCGACCAGGCAACGGATTTTATAAAAAAAGCCGGTTTTACAATTCTAAGGGGCGAGAGTGTTGATATTGCCGGAATAATTAATATAACGGGGGTTGATGACCGCGCGGGAAAACAATTCGGCCTTTTTAAGGGAAGCACTGAAAAGGAACTGTTGTCTGGACACGGTCGCGATAAATTCTCTTTACTGCTGAAGCACAGACCCCTGGTTGATAAAAATACGCCCGGTCTTTTTGACCTGCAGCTCTCGGGACATACACATAAAGGACAGATATTCCCTTTTGTGCTTTTGACACGGTTGTTTTATCCCCGGGTCGGAGGCTATTCAGAACTTTCAGGCGGTTCCCGAATATATGTAAGCAGAGGCACAGGGACATGGGGGCCGCCTATCCGTTTTCTCAGCCCGCCCGAAGTGACGGTAATTGATCTGGTGGGGGAAGAATTATAGAAATTATTAAAAGCAATGAAAAAAGTATTGATTGGAAATAAAAAATATGGAGGTTGAACCTCCATATTTTTTTACTCAGCATTTTTTGAGTTTATAAACAGACTCTATTAGAGGCTGCCTGCATTTTCTATGGGTTTAAAGACATCGCTGTATGAAAGCGCCGTGTCATCATCCAGTTCAAACCCGATTTGTTCATCCAGCCAAAGCGTAACAAGACGATAGTCGTCCGCTCCCTTCGATATTCTGGCGGTAAGTATCACTGGCTTTCCGCGGCCGGGGGCCTCAGCAAGGGAAACATTTTCGCGGATTATAGGGGACACCTTACCGGGGAACATTTCTTTAAGGCTGTCCATAATCTCCCAATGGATCCGGCGGCGGCGGTGCGCCCTGCACGGTATTATGGCCTCTATCTTAATATCAGGGTTCTGGGGTTTGAATGATTCTATGGCCGCAGTCATTTGCTTTAAACCGTTCAACCCGAGAAACGATGTCTCAACCGGGACAAGCACATGCTTGCATGCCATAAGGGAGTTCATTGTATAGAATCCCAGGCCCGGAGGACAATCAATAATCACAAAGTCCCAATCCCCCTCTGTCTGTTCGAGGCAGCGTGCAAGAATATCATTGCTTGTAACGCCCGTATTCCACTGATTCGCTGCTGTCAACGCCATTCCCGAAGGAACCAGGGCCAGTCCGGGAACATCTGTTGAGACTATCGGCAACGGGTCTGAATTTTCCAATGCGTAAAGCAGTTCATTGCCCCCATTCCTGACACCAACACTAATACTTGCGCTTCCCTGAGGGTCCATGTCAATAAGAAGGACTTTTTTCCCTGTTTCACCCCAGCATGCGGCAAGATTCACCGCTGTTGTGGTTTTACCGACTCCGCCTTTCAGGTTAACTACCGCCACTACTTTTTTCATATACGTTTTACCTCCCGGTATTATTCCAGTCAAGAATGCTGGTATATAAAGAATAAATTAATAGACGTCCCCTGTTTTTAATTTAATACAACGAATAATTTATAGTTTTTCACGTGAATTGTCAATTAACACATATGCATATTAGATTTTCTATTTGTTTATATAAAACACAAAATGTCCTACAATTTTGTAGTCCCTACAATTTTGTAGGACATTTTGTTTCCGCAACACGTTGAAATTACAATATTCCTGTTCTGGTACACTTCTTGATATCTGATGCAGTAGTTTTATGCAAGACTATCTTTATAGGAAGGACAATTTGCGTTGATACTGATCAGGAGGTGTGATTAATGAAAATGGTTTCCGCTGTAATCAAGCATGTCAAGCTTGATGATGTCAGGAAAGGGCTGACAGAGATTGGCGTGCAGGGTATGACCGCAATTGAGGTAAAGGGATTTGGAAGGCAAAAAGGGCATATGGAAGTGTACAGAGGAGTTGAGTATGAAGTAGTGTTTCTTCCCAAGGTCAAGATCGAGGTCGCCGTGACTGATGAGAAGCTTGATGACGTAATGAATGTAATTCAGGAAAAAGCAAAAACCGGCGAGATCGGTGACGGGAAAATCTTTGTCTATGACCTTCAGGATGTCATAAGAATCAGAACCGGAAAAAGAGGGGAGGAAGCGATATGATTAATAATAATTTCAAATTTCAAATCTCAAATCTCAAATTATTTGTTTTTGTTTTATTCATATCGGCAATCGCGAGTCCCGCGTTTGCCGCTGAAGCGCAGGAATTAAATACGGGCGACACGGCATGGATCCTGACTTCAACTGCGCTTGTGCTCTTCATGACCCTGCCGGGACTGGCCCTGTTCTACGGTGGGCTGGTAAGGGCAAAGAACGTTCTTTCTGTGCTGATGCAGTGCTTTGCCATCGCGGGACTGGCATCTATAATCTGGCTTATCGCGGGATACAGTATCGCCTTTTCCGAAGGCAATGCATTTACAGGAGGACTCTCGAAGTTGCTGTTCGACGGTGTGAGCAAAGATTCACTCAGCGGCACACTTCCGGAGTCGCTGTTTGCGATCTTCCAGATGACATTTGCCATTATCACACCGGCGCTCATAGTGGGAAGCTTTGCTGAACGCATAAAATTTTCGGCTGTCCTGCTTTTTTCTTCAATCTGGCTTTTGGTTGTCTACGCGCCGATTACCCATTGGGTATGGGGCGGCGGCTGGCTGCAGGAAATGGGGCTGCTCGACTTTGCGGGCGGGACCGTGGTGCATATAACCGCGGGCGTAGCTTCTCTCGTGGCAGCGCTTGTTATCGGGCCCCGCGACGGGTTTCCTCATACAACAATGCCTCCCCATAATATGACGCTTACGGTAATCGGCGCAGGCATGCTGTGGGTGGGGTGGTTCGGTTTCAATGGAGGAAGCGCGCTTGCTGCAAACGGTGATGCCGCAATGGCAATGCTGGTCACACATATTTCTGCCGCGGCAGGCGCGATGACATGGATGTTTTATGAGTGGAAAAAAATTGGCAAACCTACTAAACTGGGTACGATCACCGGTATGATTGCCGGTCTCGGTACGATTACTCCGGCTTCTGGTTTTGTTGGGCCGGCCGGCGCGCTGGTAATAGGTATTATCGCCGGCATAGTCTGCTTTAATGCGGTTTCAATTATGAAGAAAGTGTTCAGGGTCGACGATTCACTGGATGTTTTTCCCGTTCACGGTGTGGGTGGAATAACCGGCACACTGCTGGCCGGGGTTTTTGCTTCAACAGGCCTCGGATTATTCAGTGGACAGGGGTTTGCTGATGGCATAACCAGTATGACCGGGCAGCTGCAGGTGCAGTTTATTGGTGTAGCTGCTACCATTGCGTACACGGCAATCGCTACGTTTATTATTCTCAAGGTAGTTGACGCAATTACGGGGCTTCGCGTCAGCCCCGAGACGGAAACCGTGGGGCTGG
>JAUVPO010000162.1 GCA_030598625.1 Deferribacteres bacterium
ATGGTTTAATTCTTTAAAGTTCTTGCAATCCTTGTGTTTACAATTGTTACTACGTTTACCAGTATTATCGATAATTTTAGTTTTTTCTTTAGTTTTTGTAAATAAAATAATGATGGTATTCTTTCATTGCCAATCTCCTTCCTTGCAAAAAGAGGATTTAATCATCAACGCAAACAAATCTCAAAACAAACTAATCTTAAAATACTTATCAGGATTCCCCGTTATGTCTTTTGATAAACAATCTCTCAGTTGAGCTGCAAGGTATCAAATATGTCATCCCGGCATGCCCGGAATCGTTCCTGTAATATATTTGTATTAAAGAAATATTCCCGACAGGCGGGAGTATCCCTTCATAGGGTGCAAAGCATGTCAAAAAGCCGGTGGAGTTTAATTACATTTTTAAACCGAAAAAGGAGGATATTCGTTAATAAAGATTATTTTATATTTTTATAACAATATTTTAATTTACAAACAAGCTTCTTTCGGATTAATATGTGAACTGCACCCGATTAAGTTTCTTTTATAAACACAATAATTATTATTGATAGTAAATTAAGCTCCGTTAAAGAAAAATCGTCGTTGACAAGAGCGACTTTTTATGATAATTTAGCAAATAATTTTTTACGGGAGGAATCAGAATGGGAGGTATAAGTTTCGGTTTTGTTGCTTCAGGCCTGCTGCTCGGACTGGCTATCGGTTTTGTGCTTCAGCGCGGACGCTTTTGCATGAACACCGCCTTCAGAGACACGATCTTCATCCAGGATTGGACACTTTTTCGCGGCTATGTGATAGCACTGGCAATTATGATAGTAGGAGTTAATATTCTGGGTGACTTGAAAATGCTCAGGTTTATCCCAATACAGCCATTTTATCCGATTGCGAACATAATCGGAGGTTACGTATTTGGACTTGGCATAGTAATGGTGGGAGGCTGCGGCAGCGGTGTATGGTACAAGATTGGTGAAGGGCAATTCAACTCACTTATTGCAGTCATCGGTTTTTTCGTAGGAATACATATGACGGCAACCGGTGTCCTTAGTCCTGTATACAAGCTGTTAAAGAGTGTAAAAATCCCTATTGCGGGTCAAAAAGTCCCAACATTATATAACATAATCGGTCATGGCCCGGCCATTAAGTGGGCAGTAATTTCGGTAGTGGTGATAGCGTTCAGCGCATATATATTAAAAGGCAAACCATTTTCAGCCCCTAAACAAAAAGGCCTTGAATGGCCTAAAGTAGGTGTGCTTCTGGGTCTTCTGGGAATAGCCGCTTTCTGGGCCGGTGATGTATGGGAAGGCTTTCCAAGGGGGCTTTCATTCACAACACCAACCGGCGAGTTTTTCGGGACTTTATTAACAGGCAAAGCAATGGCATCAAACCATCCACTCGTAAGGGTCTTTCCAATGTATGACCTCGGACCTTTTAAATTTACATGGGCATCAATATTTATTATCAGTGTTCCCTTTGGCGCGTATATAAGCGCAAAGGTACTTAAAGAGTTCAAATGGAAATCCCCTCCTGTTGATGAACTTCTTTCCGTCTGCATTGGAAGTCTTATGATGGGCTTCGGAGCAACGGTTGCAGGCGGCTGCAATATAGGGCAGGGTCTTACAGGCGCTTCAACACTTTCAATTGGAAGTCTTGTCGCGATAATTTTTATCATACTCGGCAACTGGACAATGGTTTATATCAAGTTCATTAAGCCTATGCAGGATTAAGCCTATGCAGGATATTTAATATAATCGATGCATATTGATGCGCGTTCGATTGATTCGCAGGAATTATTGATAAGGCTCAAGGAAATACTGGGCTCGAATCGCGGATGTAACGTAGATATTGAAATACTGTTTAATACGCTGGATGAGACAAAAAAGATCAAGGCGTTTATTTCCATGTCCGGATGCCGGACAGAGGTTGAAAAAAAAGACGAATGTTATATAATGCATGTAAGGGATATTCCCTGCTGCACATAAAAAAACAATCGCAACCGACATATTTATATAAACCAACAGGGGAGATATCCCAATAATTTCACTTTAAGGAGGATGCAAGCATGAAAAAAACATTTAGCGTTGTTATTTTCATGACTGCCTTCGTCATGAGTCTGTTCCTTGTCTCATGCCAAAAGCAGGAGACTGTTACCGAGCCTGAAAAGGCAGAGGAAACCGGCGGTTACGGCGAAGAAGAGCCTGCTAAAGGCGAGGAAGAACCTGCTAAAGCCGAAGAAAAGCCTGCTGAAACCGGAGGTTACGGCGAATAAAAACCTGCAAAAGCCGGATCTCCCAGGACATATAAATACATTCAAAAAACTTATCCGGCTATCACTTTCGGGGCATCTTAATAGATGCTCCGAAATTTTTTTTATTCCTTTTATATCTTGCAGTCCTGCAAAAAAAAAAGAACTTCCTATATTATAGATTTATGAAGTGTGTCCTTATAATCCCTTCCTGGTTGCCGGAAGAAATATTTTCATCAAAGACCGCGGGATCCCAGATTAACTACTGGCAGCCCATCGGAACCCTTTATGTCGCCTCTTCCATATTAAAGGCAGGTCATGACGTAAAATTTCTGAACGGCTCATTTATGACACATGATGAAATAATGGCTGAAGTCATAAGCTATAAACCTGATCTGGTCGGCATTTACTCAACGACTTTCGGCTGGAAAAAGGCGGTCTTCACGGCATCGGATATCCGCAGGAGCGGGTTTCAAACCCGTCCCCATATCACAGTCGGCGGCCCGTATCCTATAGCAGTTCAGGAAAGATGTCTCGCTGATTCTGCGGACATTGACTCGGTAGTTACCGGAGAAGGTGAAATAACCATGGTCAAAATGATGGAGAGATTGACTAATGGAAAAGGCCTTGAAAACGTTGAAGGGGTTATATTCAGAAAAGATGGCGAGATTAAAAGCAATCCCCCGCGACCTCTCATTGCGGATGTTGATTCCCTTCCATTTCCTGCAAGAGAACTTCTGGGAGATGGAAAAAACTACATGCCTCCTCCCGCCACGTACAGGAGGAAGCCTGTTGCCGTTGTAATGACCGCCCGGGGCTGTAACAGGAAATGCATATTCTGTTTCCAGATTGATAAAAAAAGAAAAAGCGGCATACGATACCGCAGCGTAGCTAATGTTATGAAAGAAATAGAATTGTGTCTGAAACAGGGATTCAGGGAGATCAAGTTTATCGATGACACACTTGCCGCGGATTATGACAGGGCAATGCGGATAGCAAAAGAGATAAAGAAGCGCAAGCTTGATTTTTCGTGGTTTGCTTCCGCATGCGTTCATCAGGTAGACAAACCTCTTCTGAAGGCATTCCGGGACGCGGGATGCTGGGCGATCCTCTTTGGCGCTGAAAGCGGAGTACAGAAGAATCTCAACGCTGTAAGAAAGGGCATAACCCTTGACCAGACACGCAGGGCCGTCAGGGCGGCAAAAGAAGCAGGGCTGACCGTTCATACGCCTTTTCTCATCGGGATTCCCGGAGAAACGTTTGAGGAAGGGCTCAGGACAATTGAGTTTGCCTGTGAACTGAATCCCGATATTGCGAGTTTCCACTCACTCACGGCATTCCCCGGAACGGAAATCTACGATAACATTAAAAAGTACGGCACAATATCCAGCGATCTCACAGACTTTACTTATCAGGGCGCGGCGTTTGTACCTCATTCCATGACAAGGGAAGAGATTGCAAAGCTCAGACAGATGGCCTACAGGAGGTTTTATTCCAGACCAGGGTACGTTATGAAAAAGCTTTTTGCCATGAGGAATATTAACGATATTAAGGCAGCTGCAAAAGGGGCCGGGAGCATGTTCTGGCTCTGGAAAAAAAGCAATATCTTCCACCGGGGCAAAAGCACCGGTTAATACAACATTTCATATGGCAGCCTCAATGTTAATATTTGCGCGATCAGTCATATTAATAATACTTAAAATTCAATAACCCTCTTGAAATTTATGTAGCCATTAGTGTAAAACATCAGACATTAGACACAGAGAATTTACTTAAGACAAATGATCAGACAAATCTTTTGCATAGTGTTATTATGTCTCCCAGGCTTTGTGGCATTTTTAGGATGGGGGACCTCCTCCGACAATGTAAATTCGGGTTTTTATATGTCCGGGGAAAATAAAGATGTTTATAAGCAGACAGTCAGGAAAGCCCGCCTATTAAATCACACGTTATTCCGTCGAATTATATTCAGCAAATCAATGAAATACAAAATAGAACCATCCCTGGTTTCAGCGCTGATAAAGGTAGAATCCAACTGGGACCATAAAGCCGTATCGCAAAGAGGCGCAAAGGGGCTTATGCAGTTAATGCCCTCAACTGCAAAAGATATGAATGTAAATAATCCTTTCAATCCGGAAGAAAACATTGAAGGTGGAATGAGATATCTGAGATATCTTTTAGATAAATTTGATGGAGACATTGCTCTTGCGCTTGCAGCTTATAATGCAGGGCCCGGCAAGATACAAAAATATAAAGGAATGCCCCCTATATTAGAAACAAAGCAGTACGTAGAGCGGATTTTATCTATTTATAATAACAAAAAGATTAGCCTATAATGAGCCAAATCCTCAAATATAATCGAATTAAGCGATGGATTATTCAAATATCGCTTGTGATGTTATCGGTAAGAAGACTGGAAGACCTGTCCGGGTTTCAGTAAAACAAAATTCTTTAGCCCCTCCTCGTCTTTAACCCGTTTAAAGACTTCACAGGTCATACAGGAAACCGATTTCTGGGCATAGTCTCCCTGAACTTTCCCGCTGCATAAAGTACCGGCAACAGCCCAGCATATCCGGCCTGCATTTTTACCGTTATTCAATCCATCGCATGAAGAATCTGAAGCCGCGGGACATACCCCAAGCTCTTTAACTTTGCTTCCGC
>JAUVPO010000085.1 GCA_030598625.1 Deferribacteres bacterium
GATCAGCAGTGATATGAAAACACTGCTTGGATCAGACGAGCCTGACGCCGGGATTGCGATTGAACTTTATTGTTACCGCGCAAAAAAATATATAGGCGCATATGCGGCGGCCCTTGGAGGAGTTGACACGATTCTTTTCGGGGGAGGGGTTGGAGAGAACTCATACGCCGTAAGAAAACGTATTCTTGAGGGCATGCGGTGGTGCGGGATTGATATATGCGAACAGGTCAATATCGACACTGTCGGGAAAGAGAGAAGAATCAGTTCAGATAGCAGCAAAGTCGATGTGTGGGTAATTCCGGTTGATGAGGCGTCTGTACTGGCAAAGGAGGCCGTGAGACTCGTCCTTCTCCTCAGTCCGTAACCTTCCACTTCCAGTTCTGTATTTCCGGTATGTCCTGGCCGTGTTTCATAATATATTCTTTATGCTCAATGAGCTTGTCGCGTACGTGTTGTTTAATATATGCGGCATGATACCCGAGCTTCGGAACACGGTCGATGACATCGGCAACCAGATTGAAACGGTCAAGGTCATTCAGCACTACCATGTCAAAAGGAGTTGTGGTTGTCCCTTCTTCCTTGTACCCCCTTACGTGCAGGTTTTTATGATTCGTCCTGCGATAGGTCAGGCGATGAATAAGCCATGGGTATCCGTGAAATGCGAATATGACCGGTTTATCTGTCGTGAAGATAATATCGAACTCTTTGTCCGACAAACCATGCGGATGTTCATTCCGAGGTTGCAGCTTCATTAGATTTACAATATTCACGACCCTTATTTTTAAATCGGGAACATGTTCGCGGAGTATCCCGACAGCGGCGAGTGTCTCAAGAGTAGGAATATCGCCTGCACAGGCCATAACGACATCCGGTTCCGAGCCCTTATCGTTGCTTGCCCACTCCCATATACTGATGCCGGCATCACAGTGCTTGATGGCCTCGTCCATACTCAGGTATTGCAGTCCGGGCTGTTTGCCGGCCACAATGACGTTTACCTGATCACGGCTTCGCATACAGTGGTCGGCGACGCAGAGGAGGGTGTTCGCATCAGGCGGGAGATATACACGGATTACTTCCGCCTTTTTGTTTACCACGTGATCGATAAAACCGGGGTCCTGGTGGCTGAAGCCGTTATGGTCCTGCCTCCATACATGGGAAGTAAGAAGATAATTAAGCGATGCTATGGGCCTGCGCCAGGGTATTTCGCTGCTCGTGACTTTGAGCCATTTCGCGTGCTGGTTGAACATTGAGTCCACAATATGAATGAATGCTTCGTAACATGAAAAAAAACCGTGCCGGCCTGTCAAAAGATAGCCCTCGAGCCATCCCTGGCATGTGTGTTCACTTAGAATTTCCATAACACGGCCGTCGGGGGAGAGGTTGTTATCCTCAGGGGTGAGTTCATCCAACCACGTCTTTCCCGTTACTTCAAATAATGCGCCGAGGCGGTTTGAGGCGGTTTCGTCAGGCCCGAAAACGCGGAAGTTCCTGTGTTTCATATTAAGTTTCATGATGTCCCTCAAAAAACTGCCGAGCACCCTGGTAGCTTCGCCGGACACTTGTCCAGGTTTTTCAACTTCCACGGCATACTCCCGGAAATCCGGCATTTTCAGGTTTTTCAGGAGTATGCCGCCGTTGGCACGCGGATTAGCTCCCATACGGTGTTCTCCTTTCGGGGCAAGTTCCGCCAGTTCGGGGTTGAAGGTCCCGTTTCCATCAAACAACTCTTCCGGTTTATAACTCTTCATCCACTCTTCAAGCAGCTTTACACGGGCCGGTTTTGCGGACATCCCGGAGAAAGGGACCTGATGTGAACGCCAGGAGTCTTCCGTCTTTTTCCCGTCCACTTCTTTCGGCCCTGTCCAGCCTTTGGGAGAGCGGAGGATGATCATCGGCCATCTGGGACGTCTGGCAATTCCGGTACCGCGGGCCTTTTTCTGTATGGATTTGATCTCGGAGATTACTTTATCAAGTGTTTTCGCCATTAACCGGTGCATTGATTCGGGCTCGTGCCCCTCAACAAAATAGGGCTTATAGCCGTATCCGGTAAAGAGATTCTTTAGTTCATCACGGCTGATGCGCGCCAACAATGTGGGGTTGGCGATCTTATATCCGTTAAGATGAAGGACCGGGAGAACGGCTCCGTCATAGACGGGATTCAGAAATTTATTTGAATGCCAGGAAGCGGCAAGGGGCCCTGATTCAGCTTCGCCGTCACCGACCACACATGCAACAATGAGGTCGGGATTATCAAAAGCCGCCCCGTACGCATGAGAGACGGCGTACCCGAGTTCACCTCCCTCGTGAATCGATCCGGGAGTTTCAGGCGCTGCATGACTCGGGATACCTCCCGGGAAAGAAAACTGTTTGAACAGCCTTTGCATACCGTCTGCGTCCTGTGATATATTCGGATAGACCTCGCTGTAAGTCCCTTCAAGATATGTATTGGCGACTATTCCGGGACCTCCGTGTCCGGGACCGCAGATGTAAATCATGTTAAGGTCGTGTTTCCTGATTACACGGTTAAGGTGAACGTAGATAAAATTAAGACCCGGGGTTGTTCCCCAGTGTCCGAGCAGTCTTGGCTTTACGTGCTCAAGCTTTAAAGGCTCTTTCAGGAGCGGATTCGCATACAAGTAAATTTGACCTACTGAAAGATAGTTTGCGGCGCGCCAGTAGGCGTGTATTTTATTTAACCCGTCTTTAGATAATGTCTCTCCCATGATTCCCTCCGGTTGTTAATAGTTGTGTTAATTATACAGGATATAAGTATTTCAAAGTGTTTTTTTGGAGCGGTTAATAGTTTTTTCCCATTATCCTGAGCAGGTAGAGGCTGAGGTCAGGCCAATAGGTAATCATGAGCACTGAGGCAATCAGCATAATGACAAAGGGCAGGCAAGCCGTTGTGATCTTGAGTATCCCTTTGTTAAAACGATAGCTCGATATGAAGAGGCCAATGCCAAGAGGAGGCGTCAGGTAACCAATCTGCATATTGGCCAGAAAGATAATGCCCAGGTGGACATTGTTGATTCCATATCCCTGTGCAATAGGCAGGATAAGGGGGACAACGACAAAGATGGCGGAAAATATGTCCAGAAACATACCCAGGACAAAGAGAAAGCAATTAAGCAATATGAGAAATAAGAACTTGTCGCTGACAGTCCCCTGGATGAAATCGAATATCATCATTGGTAAATCTATATCGATGAAATAATTAGTTGAAGCCAGGGCAGCGGCCATAATGATCAGGATACCGCCTACCATAACCATACTCTCCAGGATGACCTTCTTGTGCAGGGATAAGGAAATCTCCCTGTTGATCAGCGTCTCTACTATTAAGACCCAGAATGCGGCCACGGCAGCAGCCTCGCTTACCGCGAAGAATCCACCATAGATGCCGCCAAGAACAACGAAAGGAAGAGGGATCTCCCATTTGGCCTCCCACAGGGCCTCGCCAAGGGCCTTCCATTTGAAAGGCGAGCGGGGAATGTTGTCTCTTTTAGCAATGAAAATGCTGAATGCACACAAAATTAAGAGCATCAGAAGACCGGGGATTGCACCTGCAACGAACATATCGGAAACCGGTGTTTCAGTGATCACGCCGTAGATTATGAGGGGAACACTCGGGGCAAAAAGCAGCCCGAGGCTTCCGCCGGTGGTTACAAGCCCTAAAGAGAAGTTTTCGCTGTATTTATCATGAAGCAGCGCAGGGAGAAGAAGCGACCCGAGCGCCGCAATAGTTATGCCGGAAGCTCCTGTAAGGGCAGTGAATAGTGAACAGGCCACGATGGACACAACGGCTAACCCCCCAGGCATTAATCCCAAAAAGGCCCTGGAGAGTTTTACGAGGCGACCGGGGGCCCTGCTTTCTCCCAGGAGGTAGCCGGCATAAGTAAACATGGGAATTGTGACCAGGACAAAATTGCTGGAGAGGCGAAAGATGTCTGTACCCACTACGGATATGGAAGTGCCGTCAATGTACCAACCAAGCAGGGCCGCGGCGCCGAAAACGCAAAAGATCGGGGCTCCCAGGAGGAGACTGACGACTATGGAAATAATGCCCAGGGTACCGATCATGGGGTGGCTTCGCCCTTGATAGTATGAAGGAGGGAAAGGATACTGAAACGCAAAAAACGGATTGTCATAACACCGAAAGCGGTCGGCAGGGTAAGGAGTGAGGCCCACAAAGGAAAACCGGTCATGATATGCCCTCCCACGGGATCCAGAAATTCCATATGAAAAACGCGGAAAGTGGAGTAGGTCAACAGGGCACAGACGATCGTTGCAAAGGTATCGCAGATAAAACCTGCGGCAGACTTTATCCTCCCTGGTGGAAGATGCCGGCTGATGGCATCCACGGTGATATGGTTGTGGTCCCTTGTTGCAACCATGGCCCCTGCCAGAGTTACCCAAAGGAGCATCTGACGGACCAGTGGGTCTATCCAGATCAGGCCGATTCCAAAGATGTTCCGGAGCGCGATCTGGATGAAGGCGAGTAGTACCATGCTGACCAGGATGAGAATGAGAACACCGTCTTCAAGCCTGGCAAGAAACGTAAGAGGACCCTTTTTTTCTTCACTCATCGACCTGTTCCCCTTCAGAGCGGGTTTCCCTGTATTCGTGAATATATTTCCGCAATCTGATCAGGTTTTCACCGGGGAATTCTTTTTCCAGTAAATGGTCTCTTATACCCAGGATGAACTGCTCAAACTCTTCGTAGTTTTCCGGCGTTACCGGGACAAATTGGATTCCCTGCCTGACAAGTGTTTGGGCTGAATCATGGTTGGTCTTCCGGATATCTATTTTCAGTTCGTTGAAATAGCGGTCTATAGTTTCATGAACCGTCTTTTTGTACCTGTCAGGGATCTTGTCATATGCGTCCCGGGTGATCATCAAGAGGCCGTAGGCATAGAGTAAAGGGGTATCGGTAATATATTTGACGCTTGTATGCCACTGGAGCACGATGCCGCCTACAAAGGAATTGGCGACTGTGTCGAGCTGTCCTGTCTGCAGCGCCAGTATCACATCAGCGATGGGCATAGGGATTGGGGGGACACCCATGGCCTCAAAAACGGCACGGCTGACACTGTCACCCCGAGGTATCCATACTTTTTTGTTATTGAGGTCCGCCAAACTCTTAATGGGTTCCATAGACATCATATAAACGAATCCCACTTCCAGCCAGCCGAGGACTACATACCCCCGTTTCCCCAGTTGTTCCTCCAGGTGAACAGACATCTTTTCAAACACGTAGTCGACTTCCTCATAATCCTTGAAGGTCAGCACCGTGCTCATTAGCTCAAGATCCTTGTTTAACAGCGCGGCCTCACCGGAGGTAAACTCGGCCCCATGGATCTCACCGCTTTTCATCTTGAGAAGAAGGTCACGGCCTGCCCCTTTGACGCCTCCGTAATAGACCTTGAACACTACGTTCCCGTCAGTCTTTTCTCTGATCTCCCTGAACATCTTTTTGATGATTTTGCCGGACTTGAAGTTTTCCGGGGACTTGCTTGCGATCTTGATCCTTACTGCAGATGCCGGGTCTGAAGAAAATAACACGGCAAGTATGATCACTAAACAGGCGTATAGAGTTCTCAGTTTTTCATCACCTCTTTTCATGAAGTGTTTTGCCTTTAAACCGCTCAAGACAGCATCTTCTATTTAAAATATTCTTCATTTCGGGCGTTGTCAATCAGATCCCCGGCCTGTCTCCTGGCCAGTGTGTTTATAAGTATAAGCTCGGAGACTTCGTCAACCGGAGAATCCAGCGCTTTGTCCAGAAGATCGTAAAAAAGATTTTCCTTATACGTTGGCTTCGCATAATGCCTGGCATACAATACATATGCGGGAAGAAACTTCCCCTGGCCGAGTTTAACGCCCCTCTCGAAGTGTTTCCGGGCCTCATCCAGTCTTCCGCCAAGGGACGGTGGACGTATTGTTAACAGGACACCCATGAATGTATGTGAAGCCCCGTAGTAAAAGCTCTCATCCAGCTCAATCGCGCGTTTGATCAGACTTTCTACTTTGGGAAGGTCGGCTATGGCATCCAATGATTCTGAATTAGCCTGAATCCAGCCGGCCCAACAAGTCGCCGCGTAGTACAGGTAAGGAACATCCTTTTTTCTCAGGGAAGGCAGCAAGGCGACAAATTCCGGATGGGGTTTATCTTTTGCTTTTGAAAACTCCCTGTTATTCAGGCTGAAAGCCCGGAACGCATACTCCTTAGCCTTTCCCGCCAGGATTTTGTTCCTCTCCGGATTTTTTTCACCGACAAATGCGGACGTGTAAGCAGAATATGCCTTTGCTCCGGAGAGTAGAAGGGATTTGTCCTCAGGGCTGTGTTGGATCAGGCCGTCGAGGAGCATAAGAAACGCCGGCGTCCCCTGTTCAGCAAGGACGACATCCTTCTGACGCATCAAAGACCTGTTGAGGTCATCAAGTAAAGGGCGTGTATAATAGGATATTATCCTTCCGCATCCGGTTGCTGAAACCATCATAAGAAGCAATGTAACTCCATATAGAATATGGCGGCTCTTTAACACGACAATCAAGGATATCCCGGTTTTTTTCTTTTCTGACTGATAGATCAAACTTAATCTTTTTCAGGACATAAAAGTGGAAAAGGCGCAACGTATTTCTCCTTTTCCAGAAAACGGCAAGAAATAATTTAAGATATGCAAAATAATAATATAAAATCAGGAAAACTGCAAACGATTTTTCATTTTATTTTGCATTAAGGGTAAAATCTACTGGATTTCAGTAATAAGCAATAAAGCAATTTCAGTAAAATGAAAATTATTGAGCAATGTCTGCGTGATTCGGGTTAAAGCAATATTCCCAATCCTAAAAATACCTGAATAAAGTATAACGATATGATCAGCGCCCCAAGAAAGTAATGCCTGTCTCTCCAGTATGTGTCCGCGCCTTTAATTTTTCCAGAAATAATATAAGTGGCGATTATTAAAGATACGACGGCCAGCCCGGCGATAAAGTGAAACGGATATAAAAAAATGCGTCCTGCGTCAAGGTATATAAGCGTCGTGCCTGCAACGAACCCTGAAATGCCGAGCAAAGCCGCAAACGGTCCTATTTGTCTGTGCCTTTTAATTAAATGAAAGGGTTTCCGGTCTGACCTCCGTATCCTCAACCCAAGAACACCCTGATAAACAAATAACAGTATCACGGCAGTGTTATACGCGCCGTGAAACAACTTGATATATGAGATTAATTCTTTACTCATTACTCCACGACTTCAAGAACGCCTTTCATACCCTTATCGCTATGATTTTTAAAAAACAGAAATCGCTTGTCGCAGTACATTGCATATGTCCCGGTTTGTGTCGGTGTAAATTTAACCGTCTTAGGATCTTTGCTCATATCTACCTTAAAATCAATCCCCGCATCAGGCGCCTCTATTATTATATTGTGCGGCGTTATCCCCGGCATCTTCCTGAAGATCAGTTCCACCGGCATGTTAACCTTTACAATAATATGTTCAGGATCAAAATAATACGATCCCCCTACAATTTCCACTCTCTGGACCCCATC
>JAUVPO010000148.1 GCA_030598625.1 Deferribacteres bacterium
CGAAAGGGAAACTGCGTCTTAATTCAGGGGAACATAAAAAAGTCCTTCTCAGAGGCGCGCGCTGGGTTGTCGAGCAGGGTTTCGGAAGCAGGGAAGATCTTGAGCATACGGAATCACAGGGCTGCATTGAAGGAGCGGACCCCGACCTGATAAGCACAAAGGCATATGAAAGAGGAAGCGCGCAACTCGGCACTCTGGGTTCCGGAAATCATTTTACTGAGATCCAGTTTGTGGATGAAATTTATGATGAAAGCGCCGCGAACAGCCTGGGGCTATTCAGGGACCAGATAACCGTAATGATTCATACAGGCTCGCGAGGATTCGGACATCAAGTCTGCACTGATTTTCTTGAGGTTATGCAGCGGGCCGTCAAAAAATATAATATAGACCTTCCTGACAGGGAGCTCGCCTGCGCACCGTTTGACAGTCCCGAGGCAAGAGATTACCTGGCTGCCATGAGAGCGGCCGCAAATTATGCCTGGGCAAACAGGCAGTTTATCATGCACAGGGTAAAAGAATCTTTTCTGAGAATATTTCAAACAGGGCCTAACACAATAGGAATGAATCTTATCTACGATGTCGCGCATAACATTGCCAAGGTCGAAGAACACGTTGTCAACGGCAAAAAGAGAATGCTTGTTGTCCATCGTAAAGGCGCGACAAGGGCATTTTGTTCCGGCCACGCTGAGCTTCCGGAGGCTTATAAACAAATAGGCCAGCCTGTTATAATACCGGGTGATATGGGCAGGGCATCATTCGTACTTATTGGTACGGAAAGGGGAATGAAAGAATCCTTCGGCTCCACCTGCCACGGCGCCGGCAGGGTAATGTCGAGGCATCAGGCAATAAAAAAGGCCAAAGGACGGGCCATCTGGAGAGAAATGGAAGATAAAGGTATAATTGTAAGGGCAACGGGCAGAGGCACACTGGCGGAAGAAATGCCCGAGGCATACAAGGATGTCTCCAGTGTTGTCAATGTCGTTCATAATGCGGGGCTGTCAAAAAAGGTTGCAAAACTGAAACCTCTTGGAGTAATAAAGGGATAATTTGAAGACAGGTAAACTTAAAATAGGCAGAATTCCGTATGCCAATCTGTATCCGATATTCTATTATCTCGATAATAAGTGTGATCATTCAAAATACACTTTTATAAAAGGCGTTCCATCCAAACTAAACAAACTGCTGCGCGATGGTGACCTCGACATCAGCCCATCTTCTTCAATAGAATATCTCAGGAACAAGGACAGATACCTTATTCTCCCCTGGTTTTCAATAAGCTCTACGGGTCCCATAAAGAGCATATTTCTCTTTTCAAAGTTCCCGCTAAATGAACTCGGAGGTAAAACAATAGCAGTAACGTCAGACTCCGAAGCATCCGCCGCGCTTTTACAGATCATTCTCAAAGAATTTCTATCACTAAAATGCAAATTCATCCCTACATCACTTCGCAGTGTAAGAAACATTCTGTCATCCTTTTCAGCAGTCCTCCATATCGGTGATACCGCGATGATCGAGGCCAAAAAAATATATGAATCCGTCAGCCGCCAGTCAGCTCCGTTCATTTACGATCTTGGAGAATTATGGGACAGGCAAACGGGGCTTCCGTTTGTATACGCGTTATGGGTAATAAGGAAAAAATCCCTCTCTGAGAAGGATGAACTGATTAAAAGATTATCCTCGGATCTGGTTAAAGCAAAAAAATATGCGAGTGAAAACCGCCGATTAATAGCAAGGGACGCTCCTCAGAGAAAATGGATCGGAGAGGAAGAACTCGTCAATTACTGGAAGACCATATCATATGACTTCACTGAAAAACATGTGGAAGGACTTAATCTGTTTGAAAAGTACGTAAAAAATATCAGGCAATAGTCCCGAATCTTTTCACATACTTCAAATCCTGCTTACAGCTTACTTCATTGACCCGGCAACCGCTTTATGCACTATTTCCCCTTCATACGTGTTCAAAGCTGTTTTTAGAGTCACGTTTTCCGCGGCGCTTTTTATGCCGGTCTTTGCGAGCAACCTAATATATTCAATGGTCCTGCCGGTAAGGGCAAGCGTCGAGGTCCGGGGATATGCGCCCGGCATATTGGCAACGGCATAATGGATTACGCCATCGACCGTATATACAGGATTATCATGTGTGGTAGGTTTCGTGGTTTCTACGCATCCCCCCTGGTCAACGGAGACATCAACGATCACAGCGCCCTTTTTCATTTTCGATACAAGTTCTTTTGAAACCAGACTGGGGGTCTTTTCACCGGTTACCAGGACAGCGCCTATTAATATATCGGCTTCTATCACTTCAGCTTCAATATTTTCCTTAGTTGAAATAACGGCCCTTACCCTTTCATGATAGATTTCATTTATCCGCTTAAGTTTCTCTATCCCCCTGTTTATAACAGTAACTCTTGCACCCATTCCATACGCAACTTTTAATGCGCTCATGCCCACAACACCCGCCCCCAGAATAAGGACTTGCGCCGGAGAGACATCCCCGGTGCCCGTTATTAGTATTCCCTCCCCGCCGTATACTTTCTGCAGGTAATGCGCGGCAACAACAGGCGCCATCTTCCCGGCGATCTCACTCATCGGTGTAAGAAGCGGCAAAGTGTCGTTTATTTCAAGTGTCTCATAAGCAAATCCGGCAATATTTTTTTTCAACAATGCACTTATCAGTTCAGGGGCGGAGGCAAGATGAAGGAACGTGAACAAGGCCTGTCCTTCCCTAAATAGGTCATATTCCGTGGGAAGGGGTTCTTTCACCTTTACTATCAGTCCGGACTCCCTGAATAACCGGTCCTTATCAGCTATCTCAGCGCCTGCCTGCTGATAATCATCATCCGGGAAACCGCTTCCGTCACCGGCTGATTTTTCCACGAGTACCCGGTGCCCGTCATCCACGAGCTCTCCGGCGCCCGACGGTGTCACGGAGACCCTGTACTCATGTTCTTTTATCTCTTTCGGTATGCCGATTATCATTAGTATTTAATATTTCCCAAAAAACTACTCAAACTCGGGAAACACCTTTACTTCAAGAGGGCTGTTATTATCAAGCGTATAAACCGCGGTTAATATGCCCCCCTCAAAATAGGAAAGCCGGAAATCACCGAATCCCTGTCTTGCAAGGCTCATGGCATTTGAGGGACATCCCCCTTCACATCCGGCAACCCCCCTGATCATCTTCGGGATAAGCTTTCCTATTTGAAGCTCCGCGAGGTCGACACCGAGCTTCCTGCCGAAACCAACTATGTCTTCTGTTACCTGAGCCACATCGAACCTGTGCGGATTTTCAATATCAATACTCAAAGACTCTTTGTCAATCCTGACTTCAATATCCATCAAATACTCCTCGTAACATGCGCGTTATAATAAAAAACTCATACCTGCCTGTAATAACCAAGCCCCTTTCAGACAAACTATATCACTATTGACATTCTCCATAATAAGCAACACTTGTGCCGGCCGTCGAAGCTAAACAGGCATTATCATATGTCTTACCATCGCAGCCACAAACGGGTTCATACACATTCGGGTTTACAGCGCAGAATAAAGGCATTTTCTCACAAATACCTTCAGCACTGCAATCTCCTATTCCCTTTTCACAGTACAAAAAAGAGGATATGGATTCACAGTTCACATTGTCAGTGCAAGGGGGCAGTGGCTCGCAGGGACCCTCCCAGGCAATGCTTACTCCTCCACCCATAGCAGCAGTACAAGCATTATCATAAGTTATTCCGTCACAGCCACACACAGGTTCATATCCATTCACGAAACACATAAATGGTTTCACAGTGCAAGTTCCTGTAACACCACACTCCCCCAAGGTTTTCAAACAATATAAAGATCTTGAATCACAGTCATCACTATTTAAACAGGGAGGTAACGGTCCGCATCTGCCTTGATGATCTATACTAACTCCTGCCGCGGTAGCAAAGCAGGCACTATCGTAAGTTTTTCCGTCACAGCCACATACAGGCTCGTAGGGAGGTGTTGGACAGGGGAAAGGGGCCGGGTTTTTCATGCAGATTCCCATCGCCCCACACTCTCCTTCATTTTTTAAACAGTATGAATCAGACGGACAATCGCTGTTCTTAAAGCACTCGTCACAAACTCTTATAAAATCAAGGTCTGTAACCGTTCGGGGAAAGACTTCAATATTGTTAATAACGGCAGTCTGTACTCCGGAAACTTCAACGATTACCTTATGTGTCCCCTTAGGTACATTTAGCAACCTGAAAGCGCCGTTAATGTCTGTCTTGGCCATAATGGACAGTCCGGGAATATGCACCAGGGCCCCACTTATAAAAGCATCCGACGTACATGATTCCACTCCTCCCCTGATTTCTCCCGTATAATTCAAATAGACCCCTTGTTTTTTTTCAGCAAAGACTTTGGTACCGGACAAGAAAAACAGACATGAAACAGCAAATAATAAAATCATTGTCTTTTTCATTGCTACCCCTCCCTGAAATCGATTGATGTTAATCTATAAAATCACTTTGGTATATTTATTTTTTTCACTTATAATGTCCCAAAAAAAACAAACGTAGAAACGTCTTATCCTTGTAAAGCAATACGCATCCCGAGCAAGAGCATATACTTAAGTCAGGAAAATGTTATGCAATTTATCTGAATAGAGTTTGATTACTGGAAAAATACGGAATTTCTAACATAATATCATAAAAGGCATAATCTGTCTAATTAAATTTACTTATCGAAAGTGACCCTTACCACTGGTCTATTTACCCGCACTTCTCGTATCTTTCATTAAATAGAAAATTATGACCGCAATTGAGAAAATATTTGCCATGTAATTAAACATCATCCAGTTGACCCACCCAAATTTCATCAGGACACTAACAACATAGCATACTTCACCAATTAACCATAATCCCACAAAAACAGGATGAATTCCCTTCGCACTCCTGTTCTTAAAGCATTCCCACGCCTGAGGAAGGCCGCAGAATGCAAAAGCTATAGAACCTACCCATCCAATAAAATCAGCCATCACAATGTGTTTCTAATATGTTCTAAACGTGAGACCGTAGATACGAAGTATTATAATCTTTAAATATTATGTCTTAAATCCCTTTTTCTTCAGATAACCCTGAAGCGCCTTTAACGCCCTGCCCCTATGGCTTAAGGCATTCTTCCCCTCATCACTCATCTCGGCAAACGTCCTGTCGCGCCCTTCCGGATAAAAAACAGGGTCATAACCAAAGCCGTTTTCACCCCTGTTCTCTTTGCCTATTTTCCCCTCAACATATCCCATAAAAGTTTTCACTTCATCTCCCGAC
>JAUVPO010000080.1 GCA_030598625.1 Deferribacteres bacterium
AGAACAGGACCTTCCATACGACTATACCATTGCCGGGTCTGTATCGAAGGCCAGGGAGGCGCTGGATCTGGAAAAATTTGATATTGTGATTACGGACTATCTCCTTGGCGATGGAACGGCATTTGATATTTTTGATTTTATAATCAATACCCCGATTATCTTTATTACCGGGGCAGGAGATGAAGAGATCGCTATCAAGGCAATGAAGGCGGGGGCATATGATTATTTGATAAAGGACCCGGACCACAATTACCTTAAGATTTTGTCGGTAACCGTGGAGAACGCAATTAAACGCAAAAAGGCTGAGGAAAGGCTGCGGCTGCTTGAATCAACCGTAGTAAATGCCAATGATGCCATAGTGATTTTTGAGGCAAGGCCTGGTGATCTGCCCGGCAGGAGTATCCTGTACGTAAATGAAGCGTTTACAAAAATGACGGGATATTCCCTGGAAGATGTAGTAAACAAAACTCTCCGTATACTGCATGGTCCAAAGACAAGCAGCGAGAAGCTGGATAAAATACGGGAAGTGCTTGACCGGTGGGAGACAGTCAAAGTAGAACTTGTTAATTACCGCAGAGACGGCTCGGAATTCTGGGTGGAATGCAATATGGTGCCGGTTGCCGACGAGAAAGGCATGTTTACACACTGGATTTCCATACAAAGGAATATCACCGACCGGAAGCGCGCCGAGGAAGAGCGGGAGAGGCTGATAAACAAGATAGAGACGATCAATATAGATTTGACGGAGTTGAATCAGGAATTAGAGACGATCGGGGCGGAAAGAACTATGAGCCTGATGGCATTGACCGTGGCGGACAAGGTGAGAAATCCCGCTACCGTAATAGGTGGTATAAGCAAACGAATTCTTGAAAAAGAGGATGTTTCAGAAAAGTTAAGAGATAAACTTAATAGTATTGTTATTGAGGCTGATAAACTGGAAAATATCGTGGAGGATTTCCAGATGTTATTGAGACGGCGGCGGTCGATGTTTAAACGTGATGATATTAACAGGGTTGTGGACGGGGTAGTTTCAATAATCGCAAAAGAGGCTGCTTATAAGAACGTGGAAATAGTCGTAAACACTTCAGAAGACCCTTTAGATATAAATATGCAAAAGCAGCTGGTAAGGGTGGCGCTTTTTCATATCATGAGAAATGCGGTTGAGGCGACATCTGAAGGCGGCAGGATAAAGGTTGAAACATTCGAAGACGGGGACAACGCTGTTCTCACAATCTCGGATACAGGGGATGGCATTCCGCATGAAGAAATTGAAAAGGTGTTTGATCCGTTCTACAGCACAAAAAAACATTCCTTTGGAATGGGGCTCCCGTTGGTAAAGCAGATCATTTCCGAACATCTTGGAGAGTTGAAGGTAAAAAGTGAACCGGGGAAAGGATCAACCTTCGTGATGATATTTCCCATCAGATGGAAGGAAAACGGTTTCATGGCATAGCCGATTATGTCTAAACTCCCAAATGTCTATCATTAAGGTCGAAAATCTTTCCAGGCGATTCGGAGCGGTTACTGCGGTAAACGATGTTTCTTTTGAGGTGGATGAAGGCGTTATTTTCGGCTTTCTCGGACCGAACGGCGCTGGAAAGACAACTACCATAAATATCCTCTGCACTTTGCTTTCTCCGACTTCCGGAAGAGCTTCAATATCCGGACATGACTGTTCGAAGGACCCGGCAGAAGTAAGGAGATCCATAGGGATAGTTTTTCAGGACACAACCCTTGACAAAGATTTAACCGCGTATGAAAATCTGATGTTTCATGCGTACTTATACGGGATGAAACGGGCTGATATGAAAAAACTCATTCATGATGCCCTTTATTTTGCCGGTCTGTTTGAAAGGAGGAATGATCTGGTTAAAAAATTTTCCGGAGGGATGAAGAGGAGACTCGAAGTTGCGCGGGGGCTCCTGCATAGACCAAAGGTCCTGTTTCTTGACGAACCGACGCTTGGACTTGATCCACAGTCAAGAGCGAATCTGTGGGAGTTTATTGTCAAGCTTCCACGAAAGCACAATGTGACGGTATTTATGACAACTCATTACATGGAAGAAGCCGAAGTCTGTGACAGGATAGCCATCATTGACAACGGGGAGATTGTTACCATGGGAACTCCTGATGAACTGAAAAAGACGATGGGTGGCGATGTTGTTTATCTAAAAACTACAGACAATAAAAAGGCCGCGCGCGATATAGCAAAGTTATTCAATTTAAGTGTTTCCGAAAAGGACAATGAACTGTATTTCACGACTTCCAGAGGAGATGCCTGTATCCCGGAAATTATAAAAGCGACAGGCGACACAGTGCTCTCCGTAAGACTCCAGAGGCCAACATTGAATGATGTGTTCCTCAAAATGACCGGGAAGGAGATCAGGGACAGCGATGTCTCTTCAGATGATACGATAAAAGAAACCGTCAGGGCGTACAGGAGGAGATTTGGTAGAAGCTAATGTTGTTTATGTCTTAGTCGCCAGAGAGTTTAAAAAATTCGTGCGGGAAAAAAGCAGGCTCGTTTCTACGCTTGCACGGCCCGTTATCTGGCTTTTTCTTGTCGGCGGAGGCATGTCCCGGTTTGTTTCTCCCGGTGCGGGCATAAATTATATGCAATTCATGTTCCCCGGCATACTCGGAATGACAATATTGTTCAGTTCAATTTTTTCGTCCATATCAATTATATGGGACAAGGAGTTTGGACTGATGAAGGAGATACTCGTTGCGCCTGTATCGAGATTCTCCATAGTCATCGGAAAGGCGTTGAGCGGCACGCTTATATCAGTGATCCAGGTAGCCATTATCCTTATGCTCTTTCCCTTTCTCGGAATCAAACTGAGTTTCCCGGCAATACTGAATACAATTGCCGTTGCTGTCTTGCTGGCGTTCTGTATATCGTCACTGGGCATTGTCATTGCATCGTTTTACGAGAGCTTCGAAAGCTTCAGCGTTATAATGAATTTTATTGTAATGCCGATGTTCTTCCTGTCGGGCGCCATGTATCCTGTTAACAAGCTCCCGGCGATTCTGAAGGTCGCGTCAAAGCTGAATCCCCTAACATACGGGGTAGACGCTTTAAAACATGCGATATTCGGAAGTGGTGAGTTGGTGGATTTTTCCATATTTACCGATTTGGGCGTTCTTGTGGTGTCATCCCTTGTGTTTGTAACTGCAGCCGGTTTCCTGTTTGAAAGGAAAAAATAGATGGTATGAAAGCCGGGAAACTCTTCGGAGGACCGCGCTTCCTTTTTAAACTAAAACATAATATACTTAACATGTTCCGGCCGCTTCCGGTTTTTTTTTGAAATATTATCGAAACAGTCATCTGTTGAAGGCGAATACCCATGGGAATGAATTTCAGTATATCCGATGAAAAACTGCTCAGGCGAATATGGGGCATGCTGCCATCCCTGTTCCTTATATTTCTTATAATTATTATCACAGTCCTTTTTATCCGCATAAAAAGTGAGAGCAACCGCATTAAGACGGAAAAACTTGCCGCGCTCCACAAGGAACGTCCGCCTGTAAACGTAGTGGTCCTTGATATGAAACCCCTTCCGATACGTGACCGGCTCGATCTCCCTGCACAGGTGGAGGCATGGGTTGAATTAAAGGTGCTTGCAGAGGTGCCCGGCAAGGTCGTCAAAGTGTCGGCAGGCGAGGGAGATCAGGTTAATAAAGACGACCCTATCGCCCTTCTTGATGCCAGGGATTACGAGAATGGGCTTACGTCTGTCCGGGCCGAGTATGAACTTGCCCGGATAAACTTCACGCGCGCGAAGGACCTCTTTGAGGAAAAACTCATAACAAAGGCACGGTTTGACAGCGATACGGCCAAAGTTGAGACACTGGGCGCCGCTTTAAGGAACGCCGAGCTCAGACTTGAACGATGCAGTATCAAGGCCCCGATTGCGGGAATAATAAACCGCCTTGACGCAAAGGAGGGCCTTTACCTGAACGTTCAGGACCCGGTCGCAGTGATACTCGACATCAGCAGGGTGAAGGTAAGCGTGGGAATCCCGGAGTCCGATGTGGATGAAGTGAGGCGGCTTGAATATTTTGACGTGATAATTGACGCCCTGGGCGGCAGGACAGTAAAGGGGAGGAAACATTTTCTGTCAAAGAGTCCCGAGAACTTCGCCCATCTTTACAAACTGGAGATCGAGGTCCGGAATCCGGGCGGAGTGATCCTCCCGGGGATGTTTGCGAGAGTAAATATTGTAAAAAGGGAGGTGAGAGACAGCCTCTCCGTTCCTCTCTATTCCGTTATTTCCAGAGGCAACGAACAGTTTGTCTTTATCGAAAAAGACGGCAGCGCCGGAGTAAGGATGGTCGAGACAGGCATCCTCGAGGGCTGGAGAATTCAGATTACAAAAGGGTTGACAGGAGGCGACCGCGTGATAGTTGTAGGTCACCGAAGCGTTGATGAAGGACAGAAGGTTAATGTTGTCCGCACTGTTTCAGACCCGAAGGAACTCTTCAGGTGATACTCTCCGATACCGCCGTACGCCAGAGGATAAGCGTGATGGTGCTGGCCGTGATCATACTGGTCTTTGGCGTCTACTGTTATAAAATCCTGCCCCGTGAAAGCGATCCGGACATAACCATACCATACGTCTTTATATCAACAAGCTATAAGGGGGTCTCTCCTTCAGATATGGAGACTTCCGTAACAATCCCGGTGGAGAAGAAACTCAAGGGGCTTGAAGGCGTGAAAAAGGTGCATTCCATAAGTTCCGAAGGACAGTCATCAATAAGCATAGAGTTTGTAACGGGCACTGATATTGACGATGCCCTCGAAAAGGTCCGGAACAAGGTAGATGAGGCAAAGAACGAACTGCCTTCCGATCTCGAAGACGACCCCTCTGTCTTTGAGGTGAACTTTTCGGAAATGCCGATAGTGGTATTTTCCCTCAGCGGCGCCTGCGGAAATCCGTGCCTTAAAAAGATCGCGGACGATATCGAGGAAGAAATAGAGGCCATTCACGGTGTGTTCGACGTGTCTGTCGCAGGCGCGCTTGAGCGCGAGATACGCGTAGAGATAATCCCCGCAAAACTGGCTTACTACAACATTCCCATCACGGCTTTTCAGCAGGTAATAGACAGTGAAAACCGGAACATATCGGGTGGCGCTATCCGGCTGGGTGACGGGAGGTTCCAGTTAAGGGTCCCTGGTGAATTCAATACACCGGATGAGATATACGGACTTGTCGTCGGCACGCATAACGGCCATCCGGTTTACCTGAAAGACCTGGCCCGTGTGGTGGACGGTTTCAAGGATGAAGCGAGCCGCTCACGTCTGAACGGCCGGGAGTCGATAAATATCGCAGTCAAAAAAAGGGCTGGAGAAAACATCATAGAAATTACCGACAGGGTCGATGAAATAATTGAGCGTCTCAGGCCGGGCTGGCCAAAGGGCACGGAAATAATAAAAGTAATGGATAAGGCCAGGGACATCCGGATTATGGTCGCCGACCTTGAAAACAACATATTATCGGGGCTGGTCCTGGTTATACTGGTCATTCTCTTTGCGCTGGGACTGAGAAACGCGGTGCTTGTCAGTCTTTCCATACCTTTTTCCATGTTTCTGTCCTTTACTGTGCTCTACCTGATGGATATTACACTGAATATGGTAGTGCTATTCAGCCTGAGCCTTGCTTTAGGTATGCTTGTGGATAATGCCATCGTGATTGTTGAGAACATCTACCGGTATATGGAGCAGGGTGTTTCCCGGCTCCAGGCCGCGATGAGCGCCACCGGGGAGGTGGCCTGGCCGGTGATAGGCTCGACGGTGACGACACTCGCGGCCTTCTCACCGATGATATTCTGGCCCGGCATAATGGGTGAATTCATGAGCTACCTTCCTGTTACACTGATCGTTACCCTGTCTTCAAGCCTTTTTGTTGCGATGGTGATTAACCCCGCTCTTGCCGCTTTCTTCATGAAAACAAAAGGGGTAAAGGGACGGGGCCTGCATCCGGAGGAGGCTGCCGCTGCCGGACAAAAACCGGTGGAGATAAAAGGCACGGTACTTATCCTGTATTCCAGGCTGCTCCGGAGCGCGCTTGACCGCCGCATCGTCGTATTACTGATCTCTTTTGCATTTCTGATGCTTCTGTTTCAGGTATGGCTCCTGGCAGTGGGTCTTGAAAAACCTGTCGAGTTCTTCCCCCATATAGATCCCAAGTCCATGTATGTAAATGTTGATATGCCCGAGGGAGCGGACCTTGATTATAGTGATAACGTACTTAAACAGATAGAGATGTATATTAACGGCAACGCCGGGACGAAACTGCAAACCGGGTCATTTAAAGAGATGTATATGGAATCGTTCCAGCCGAAACGCCATGAAAAAATAGGAGGAGGAGAATACACCGGCCCGAGCGACCTTGAAAATATTGAGTATGTTTATGCGCGTTCAATGGCCGTCCCCCTGGCCGGCATGGCCTTTGAGCCCACCACCCCAAACCATGTGGGCATTCAGTTTATTGATATGAAAGACCGCAGGATACCTTCCGCGCGAATACTGGAGCAGATACGGGACCGTGTAAAAAATATCCCCGGTGGTAAGGTAACGGTAGCTGAGGCCGAGGAAGGACCGCCGACCGGCGCCCCGATTAATATTGAGATATCAGGCAATGATTTCAGGGTACTTGGCCGTCTTGCCGGGGAAATCAGCAAGATTATAGAGCCTATCCCGTATGTTGAAGATGTCAGGGACGATTACGTTGAGGGCACCCCTTCGGTCATCGTGTCCGTAGACCGTCAGAGGGCCTCTCTTCTCGGGCTCTCGACCGATACAATAGGTTTTGCACTCAAGACAGGATACAATGGGCTTGATGTATCAACATACCGTGAAGGAGATGAGGATTATGATATTACAGTTCAGCTGTCAGACTCGAACCGCAGGGTGACCGATGTCCTGCGCGAGCTGATGGTGCCGACTCCGGGTGGAAAGCTTGTGCCTCTGACAACGATTGCAAAGATTGAATACACCGGTAGTCTGGGCAATATCATAAGGATCAACCATGAACGGGTGGTTACTGTCAAGGCAAATGTGGATGAGACAAAGATACCCGGCGCCGTTGCCCGCGCACAGGCCGAAGATCTTCTTGGAGAATTTCCGCTTCCTTCTGGTTACAGGCTGAAATTTACCGGGGAGTTCGAGTTCCAGAAGGAGTCCGAGGAGTTTTTATCAAAGGCGTTTGTGATCGCGCTTTTCCTGATATTTCTCATTCTCGTTACCATGTTCAATTCCGTGACCCAGCCATTTATTATAATGACTTCCGTGGTCCTTTCGCTGGGTGGGGCTTTCTTCGGCCTCATGTTCATACGCTCTCCCTTCGGTATTATCATGACCGGCGTCGGTGTTATTTCCCTTGCCGGAGTAGTCGTAAACAATGGCATAGTGCTTGTCGACTATATTAACAAACTCCGCCGGAGAGGGATGAACGTCCATGATGCCGTCCTTGCAGGGGGCGCAACCCGTCTTCGCCCAGTGCTTCTGACCGCGGTTACAACCATCCTCGGACTTATCCCCATGGTGACCGGAATCTCGTTTGATTTTCACGTCTGGGACATCTCATGGGTAAGCGAGTCGACACAGTGGTGGCGCTCTATGGCCATAGTAGTGATTTTCGGACTGATAACCGCTACATTCCTTACCCTCGTTGTAGTGCCGGTTTTATACTCACTCCTGGACTCATTCAGAAACAGAACAGGCTCTGTTGTTGAGTATATAAGGAGGCTCTACTGGAT
>JAUVPO010000228.1 GCA_030598625.1 Deferribacteres bacterium
GCGTTTTACGGTTGATACCATAAGCAGCGGCAAAGTCGGTTTTATTAATCCGGACAATGCATTTTCCAGTTGATAGTTTTCGTCAAAACAATGACGAGCAATCATAATGTATTGTCCAATTCAACCGTTTAATAATCCGGCACATATTCAATTAATAACATTAAAATCAAGATGTTATAAACGGAATATGACTGTGAAAATAATTTCGGCATAAGAATTGCAGTATATACATTCATGGAAAAAAGGGCCTTTGAAAGAACAGACACAGACTTACCGGTAAAGTATTTCTGTGAAAACAGAATTTACACCGGGACAGTAAAAAATCTCTCAGAAAACGGTATGTTTATCAGCACAAGTAATTTTCTTCCCTGCAGCAACAAGGTTGAACTATTAGTCCCGCTGGAAAAGGAAATTTCGAAGTTTCCGGCGAAAATCAGAAGGATAGAAAAGATAAACAGTTCCAACTATAACATAGGCATTGAACTACTGGAGCCGCCAAACAAATATATTGAATTTGTAGATTATCTGAAATCTACTCCCAAATCCTGAAATGAAGGACACGGACAAGACCAAAGAACAACTCATTAATGAATTGGATGAAATCCGCAGACGTGTAAACGAGGCGGAAAAATTATGTTCTAAGTATAAAAAAGCTGTAGAGACACTTCTCTCGTTTGAAAAAGCGCTTGAAACTATGCAGATCGGGGTCACGATTTGTGATCTTGAAGGAAAAATTCTTTATACTAATCCCGCTGATTTAGACATGCACGGTTACAAAATAAAAGAATTAAAAGAAAATAGTGTTAGAATCTTTGCCCCTGTCGAGACCTGGAAACCGCTGACAAAAGATGAGATATCATCCATGAAAAGATGGAAACGGGAGAGTATTAACAAACGTAAAGACGGATATGCCTTTCCGGTCCAGTTAATGTCAGATGCTGTCACAAACGTGGAGGGAGAAGTTACAGGTATTGTCACAACCTGTGAAGACATTACAGAACGCAAAGAAATGGAAAAAGAGATCATGGAAAGGGTTGAAGATCTTGAAAGATTTTACGAAATGTCTGTCGGCAGGGAACTGAAAATGAAAGATCTGAAAAAGGAAATCAAGAAACTGAAATCCGATTTCGATTAACATAGCAATAAACGCCCGGTTTGCCTTGACATACTCCGCGCTTTAATGCATTATAGTTATTGAAAAAAGCCTCGAAGGCTTAAACGGTCAGAAGACCGGAAAACCTTCGAGGCTTTTTTTGTTCATGTTTTTGTGATATAAATATTGTATAGTTTCAGTCTTAACTTATGATACGATATCAACCGAAGGGTAACAACCATGACTGAGGAATTATTAATACTTGCAGGCGCCGCAGCTTCGATAGGATTTTTCCACACGCTTATAGGTCCCGACCATTATCTGCCGTTCATTGTAATGCGCAGGGCCGGCAAATGGTCAATGCGCAAAACAATGTCCGTTACGGTTTTATGCGGCATTGGTCACGTATTAAGTTCCGTCCTGCTCGGCATTACAGGCATCGCGCTCGGCATCACCGTTTCGAAACTGGAATCATTTGAATCATTCAGAGGGAGTATCGCGGCATGGTCTCTAATCGCCTTTGGCATGGTGTACTTCATATGGGGAATACGTCGCGCATTCCGGAACAAACCACACAAACATTTACATATACACCAACACGGGATTGAACATGTCCATACTCACACTCACTCTGAAAAGCACGTTCACGTTCATGAAAACAAAAGCAGCGGGAACATTACGCCTTGGGCGCTCTTCACGATCTTTGTTTTAGGCCCTTGTGAACCTCTAATCCCTTTGCTGATGTATCCGGCGGCAAAAAACAGTCTGCCCGGTTTAATGCTTGTAACCGGCATATTCAGTATTGTAACAATAACGACCATGCTGGGTATTGTAATTATTTCGTCTTCAGGCATTAACCTTATTCCAGTTAAACATCTTGAGCGTTATGTCCACGCCATCGCCGGCGCGACAATATGTTTGTCAGGACTGGCAATGCAGTTCCTCGGTTTATAATCCCAGGTCCCTGACAATAAAAGAAACAACCTTAATGACTGATATAGAAAAACTCAAACACCTGCTAAGGCACTGGATCGAACACAACAAGGCCCACGAGAAAACTTATAGTGAATGGGCGTCAAAAACAGAGACCTTAGGGGAAAAAGAGTTATCCGGCATTCTCAGGCAGATAGCGGATGAAAGCAGGAAACTGGAAGGATTGTTTAAAAAAGCAATGGAAATGATTTAGAAAGTTGAAACAAACAACTCATTCACTCTAAAATATTCCATGCCGGCATATATCACAATATTTAAGCACGACCCCGTTCGCGCCCCTTTGTCAGAATCAGCCCCCATCAAGCCTTGTCATTTAAAAAAACTGCTTTTATATTTCTAAAGCAAGCAAATCCCATATTGTCAGAAACAGGATTTCACAGTCTTTTCTTTTCACGGATGTTTTTAAATTTCTGTTTATTACAATACACTTCTTCGGATTGTATTTTTCAATAAACCCATCAAATGCCCGTGGAATGAGAGGTTTTATATATTCACTGTATTTAACTTCAACTGGAACAATATCTCTGCCTGTTTCTACAACAAAGTCAATCTCCGCCCCTGATTTTGTTCGCCAGTAATGGATCTTCGCATTTGTCAGGCGAAGCCTCTCTTTAAGGATAAGGAACACAAGGTTCTGAAATGCAAAACCGATATCATCGGGGCGGGTGAGATTCCCGAAAATACCGAGCATGTAATTTCTCAGTCCAAGATCGGAAAAATAAACGGTAGGAGATTTACTGATCTCACTGCGTATGTTTCTAAAATAAGGCGTCAGTCTTTGCAGAACATAGGTCTGTTCCGCATACCATATGTAGTTTTTTAAAGTCGGCAAAGAGATGCCAAGAGTATTGGACAGTTCTGAATTATTTAATAGTCTGCCGACCTGATCTGAAAGAACCTTGATAAGTAAACGATAAGCATCAATTTTCTCGACCTTTAATAAATAGGAAATATCTTTCTCAATATAACCCTGATAAATCTCGTCAATTGTCCTTATCTTCTGTTTAAATTCATCCTCAAGTACAACTCTTGGATAGCCTCCGAAGTTCAGATATTCAAGAAGCAGAGTATCCAGTTCAGGGCCGCCGATAGAAAAAACTCATCAAGCCGGTCCTCATATTTATAACCGGTTTTAAAATTCACGAACTCAAAAAGTGACACGGGATAAAGCTCATAAACCCTCTTGCGGCCGAGCATCGACTCCTTTATTTTAGCCTTCAGGTCAACGCTTACCGATCCCGAGACTATAAATTTATAAGGCAGCCCCAGGTCATAGATCCCTTTTAGAAACAATCCCGCGTCTTCCTTTCTCTGTATTTCATCTATAAAGACAAAGCCTCTTTTTTTGCCTATTTCGAGTTCGATCTTTTTCAACAGGTCTTGCTGCGAATTAAAATGCTGCCTGTCATATTCGAAATCGAGGCTGAGGTACAGTGTTGGTTTATCTTCCTTGTCCAGGTTGTCTTGAAGGATCTTCATCAGGGTTGTCTTCCCTGACTGTCTCGGGCC
>JAUVPO010000259.1 GCA_030598625.1 Deferribacteres bacterium
AGGGAATATTATGAATATAGGACATGCAAAGGCGTATGATGATATTTATTCTTTAATGGACAGCGTAATATCAGAGAAAGATATTTTGCGCTTGCATAAACTTTTTTTCAACAAAATGAAATCATTAAAGAGGCTTGCGGAAAGTCTCGTTAAATGACTTTTTAAATAAAGTCCCCGGATCCGCAATTGACCCCTTTTATAACGTATTTCGAAACAAGAATAAACAGGTTTTCTGCAAGGCCGGGTTGTTATATGGTATACTTTTTCACCATGAAAGTTTTCAATTTCATAAAAAAAGGAGGTGAAAATGAAATATCTGAAAGTCTTATTATTGATTGCCGCAATATTTATGTTTGTAGTTGCTTGCGGAGATGATGACCCAATCAATGACCTTGTTGAACAATGTTCGAATGTAAAGGATTGCAATGGAACTGCGTATGATGCCTGTTGTACCCCCTCACAGTGCAAATATGTAATAGGAGACGAAGAGTTCATATGTAATAGCACCAGCGATTGTACTGATGCGGCTATCGATGCCACCGCCTATTGCAATACTCTGTAAGCCTGTCTGGGTATTAAGTAATTGCCTGTTTTGTCATACCGAGCTTGTTTATGAATCAGGTTCGGGATGACATTACCTGGACAGACTTCCGGAATAATTATCAGTTCCTTTAAGTAATATCAATTTGTATGAAACCAATGGAAAAAGGAACTCTCTTCATAGCGCCTCCCGGCGCAAGGACTAAGGACGAACCGCTTTTCGAAGAAATTATTTCATTGCACCCCGGAAACGATTACTCTTCGGTCCTTTATATCGCACCCAACAATTCCGTTCTCGCGGAGGCCAGAAGCCGTTTTTTTTCTTTTGCGGGAAAGGGACACAACAAACCCGCGTACATCCCTTTTCAGTCCTTTACAATAAAACAGCTCGCGTCAAATCTTTATGATTATCACGGCACAAACAGAATAATATCAGACCGGATAAAGACATTAATCATATGTGATATCCTGAAGGACAAAAATATAGGCTATGCAACCCTCCTGGCAGACCTCCTGAAGAAAATCACCCATTACATCAGGGATAAAGACATCAACCTGTTAAAAGAAGCAGTCGAAAAACTGATCTTTGAAGAAAAAGCAGCGGAGAGGGCTGTCAGGGCATTGGAAATCATCGAGGCTTATCAAGCTGAATTAAGCGAAAAAAATCTCGTTGATACTGAAGGGGTGCTGAGAGACAGTATTGATTTAATAAAAAAACATTTGGCTCAATATAACGGACTACGAAATACGGACTACGGTTTTACGCTTGTAATCGACGGTTTTTTCGACCCGACGCCGCTTGAGCTGGAAATCATGACGGCGCTGATTGACACTGCGGGGAAGGTATGCGCGCTTGTTGAGGAGCATTCCGGAATATATAAATATTTCCGGGCAAATAAACGGGGGCTCACAGTAAAAAAACTGAAGGGTCCAGCCCTTAGCAAAAAACCCGGATATTTTAAATATCCGTCCATTGAAGATGAGGTTGAAGGAATTGCAAAAAACGTAAAGAAACTTATTCTCGAAGGATTAAGACCATGGGATGTAACAGTGAGTTTTCCCGCGTTTTCAAAATATCTCCCCATGTTCAGGAGAACATTAAAAAAATACGGGATACCCCTCAGTATCGGTGAGTACAATCTGTCCGCCTCCCGTCCCTTCGCTGCGCTGGAAGACATGATCTCATGTGTTGAAGAAGACTACCCGAGGAACAACTTTCTTTCCTTTCTGACATCCCCCTGTTTCCCCGGAATCCCTGAAATTGTAAAGGAACGGGCTGTAAGCTACTCCTACGCCGCAGGGATAGTCAAGGGGAAAGAGTCCTGGCTCTCTCTTAAAGATATTCTTCTGAACTCTGCGAAAGGGCAATTAACAGCGGATGACAGGAAAACGATATGTGAATTCCAGGAGAGATTAGAAAGGACAGTGGATCTCCTTGAAGGAATTAAAAAGAAAAAAGATCTTTTATCGTTTATCGATGCCGTTGAATTAGCGCTGGAGAGTCTTGGTTTTTTTGCCTCCCCCGGCCTTCACGGACCTGATGAACAGGGAAGAAGACTGTCCGATATTATCAGCGGACAAATCGCTGAATTAAGATACTTCGCCGGACAGCGTAAGTCCGGCGAACACGGGTTTCAAAGCCCGGCGTTTTATCTGAGATATATGCTGAAAGACCTGAAGGGCGCGGATGAAAACCGGGACGGGGTAAGGATAATGCCGTTTGAATTAGCGGCAGGGATTAAGACAAAGGCATTATTTTTCGGTGGAGTGATTGAAGGAGACCTCCCGTCAATGCCCGATATAGACCCGATCCTTCCGGAAAGAGTAAAAAAGGAATTAGGATTGCCCTATCTGGACTACTACTTAGACAGACAGAGGCGTTATTTTATGAGACTTCTTAACGCCCCGCTTATTGACACTTTTTTTTCCTGCCCTTCAGCCGACGGCGACAAGGTATTCCTGCCGTCGCCCTTTCTTGATTGGGAAAAAAGCATGGGCCCCGCAGAACTTAAGATATATTCGGAACAGGAAGTCCTGATCAGAGAGGGCGCCATTAAACATACCGTCTCTAAAGCGGGGATTTTTGACGTGAAGGAGATATTACACGGCAAAAAAGCGCCCGGCATGCTGCGCCAAAGGACAAAAGCAATGTCAAAGGGGTTCATTAATGTGACTGATATAGATTATTACAGGAGATGCCCGCTGCGTTTTTATGTCGAGAGGGTCCTTTGTCTTGAAACAATCACGCCTCCCATATTCGAGGTTGAAGCCAGGCTGTGGGGGAACCTTGCGCACAGGATCATGGAGCATTTATTCAAAAACGGTGATATTG
>JAUVPO010000022.1 GCA_030598625.1 Deferribacteres bacterium
GTAAATCCGTTTAGCGTTCGTTTATAAATTCAATTTTTAAATTTGAATTGAGAGATTAAATTTGTGCTGAAAAAATATTTTATAAATTGCAATCGGTATATTGAAAAGATTATCATAATTGCATGAACATTTCCGTAGTTATTCTGGCGGCGGGCCGTGGAAAGAGAATGAAATCAGGAATGCCAAAGGTCCTTCACGAGGCGCTTGGAATGCCTATGCTGCAATATGTAATTGACGCAGTCAGACCCCTTAAACCATCCAGGACGGTTGTCGTAATAGGCAATGGCGCTGATGAGGTGAAAAGGCGCATGGACGACGACAGCCTGTCTTTTGTCCTCCAGAAAGAACTGCTTGGAACCGGGAACGCGCTCTCAATCGCAAAAAAGGAATTAAAAAAAGGCGCTGTCTTAGTGCTGAACGGGGACTGCCCCCTAATAACCGCGCGGACATTGAAGAATCTCCTTGCAAAGCACCGGCGCAATAAAAATCTGGTGTCCTTCCTGTCCTTTATTGATGATTCAGTGACTGGATACGGAAGGGTCCTCAGGGACGGGAGCGGAAAGGTCACCGGTATTGTGGAAGATAAACATGCGACTTCAGGTGAGAAGAGAAGATGTAAGGAGTTGAACGGTGGAGTTTATGTTATGGAAACAGCTGCCCTGGATTATCTCCGCAGGATAAAAAAGAACCTGTCTTCCGGAGAGTATTACCTTACTGATATTGTAGGGATTGTTTCCGGGGCGGGCAAAAGGATAGAGGCTTATAACTGTCCTCCGGAGGAGATCAGCGGCGTAAATACGAGGGCGCACCTTTATCAGGTGACGGAGATATTAAAGAAAAGGGTCATAACAAAATGGATGGACAAAGGCGTCACTTTTATTGGCCCGGATACATCGGTGGTCCATACGTCCGTTTCCATTGGAAGGGACACGGTTGTTTATCCGAACACATACCTTGAAGGAAAAACTTCAATAGGCAAACACTGCGTCATATATCCCGGAGCAAGGATACGCGACAGTATTATCGGCGACGGAGTTACCGTTAAAGACAGTACGTTGATAGAGGAGAGCAGGGTCGGCAGGGGAACTTCCGTAGGACCTTTTGCGCATGTAAGACCTCTGAGCGTCATAGGTTGTAATGTGAAGATAGGGAATTTTGTGGAGATAAAAAAATCCAGACTGGGAGACAGCACAAAGGCGTCTCACTTGTCTTATATTGGCGATGCCCATATTGGAAGTAATGTAAATATCGGCGCGGGCACTATTACCTGTAATTATGACGGAAAAAATAAATTCGAAACCAGGATTGAAACCGGCGTTTTTATAGGGAGTGATTCCCAACTCATTGCACCCGTTACAATAGGCAAGGACGCTTATGTCGCGGCCGGCGCCACAATCACAAAGAACGTTCCTTCGGGCGCGCTTGCCATAAGCAGGGCCAAACAGAAGACCTTTGAGAACTGGACGAAAAAAAGACAGAGGAAGGTTAATAAAAGAAAATAAAATTGTGGCGATTTTTTTTTGACGGCATGAAATATATCATAAATTATGACAATTTATTGATAAGAGGGTAGCAATCTCTAACAATTTTCTGCGATAATTTGATATAATGGTCTTACACTGAAACGGGTTGTATTTGATTCCCACGGTTTGTATATCTATTTTTCATTTCACGTAATAAGGGGGAAGAATGACCAAACAGGCATTGCTGAGTGAGCTTAATCCTCAGCAAAAAGACGCGGTTCTTAATAACAAGGGGCCTTTGCTTGTTCTCGCGGGAGCGGGAAGCGGTAAGACGAGAGTAATTACTTATAAATTCACTTATCTTATGTCTGTTCTTAAGATTCCTCCCGCATCGATACTCGCAATGACCTTTACTAACAAGGCCGCAGCTGAAATGAAAGAGAGGGTTGAAGGCCTTACAGGAAAAAGCGTAAATGGTCTATGGATAGGCACTTTCCATTCATTGTCCGCCCGAATTCTCAGGAAGGAAATAGATAAGCTCGGATTTCAAAAAGACTTCTGTATTTATGACAGTAGTGATTCAGGCAATCTTATTCGGTCAATTTTAAAGGAATTTAAAATCCACGAAGCCCTTTACAAAGGTATTTTATCAAAGATATCTTCCTTGAAGGCGTCTCTTATCAGCCCGGAAAAACTTCTTGCCAATGAAGACAGTTACGGGTTTGACGAAAAATTTGCGAGGGTCTATGTAAGATATCAGGATGAGCTAAGGAAAAATAACTCCCTTGATTTTGATGATCTGATAATGCACACGGTCAATCTGTGTGAACGGCATCCGGACGTTCTGGAAAAATATCAAAAGGAATTTTCATATCTTCTAATTGACGAATTTCAGGACACCAATGCTTCCCAGTACAGGCTTTCCAGGCTGCTTGCCTCAAAACATAAGAATATTTGCGCTGTTGGAGACGACGATCAGAGCATTTACAAATTCAGGGGCGCCGAGGTAAGAAATATCCAAAAGTTTAAAAAGGATTTCTCCAAAACAAAAGTCGTGCGGTTGGAGCAGAATTACAGGTCAACACAGAATATTCTCAACATTGCCGGCAGCGTAATTGCGCTAAGCCCTGAAAGGATGCCAAAGAAGCTCTGGACGGAAAATGGAAAGGGTGAGAAAATTTGTTATTGCACTGCAATTAATGAGAAGGAGGAAGCCCGTTATATTAGCCAGTCGATAAAGGAACTGTATCTTAAGGGTAGATACTCATATAAGGATATAGCCGTCCTTTACAGGATAAATCAACAGTCAAAGGTCTTGGAAGAGGCGATGAGGGAGAATGGTCAGCCTTATCGCATATTCGGGGGCGTTAGTTTTTATGGGAGAAAAGAGATAAAGGACATTATTTCCTATCTGAAGTTTATTGCCAATCCGGATGATTCAGTAAGTCTCAAGAGAATTGTCAACTGTCCGCCGAGACAGATCGGGGGCACAACTATTACGAGGGTGGAAAATGAAGCCCGAAAGAGGGATGAAAGTCTTTATAATACAATGAAGCACATCATAAAGAGCAACGGCTACACGGCTTCACTGAAAGACAAAATCAGAGGCTTTGTTAATATTGTCGAAGAATTAATTGATGAAAAAAATATCGCTTTGCCAGAACTCCTGAAAAAGGTTTTTGATAAAACGGGTTATTCCAGTTGGGCGGGGGAAGAGAAAGCCGACAACCTGACGGCGCTTGTAAATTCCTCGGAAGGGAAAGACCTCAGGAGTTTTCTTGATACGGCATCGCTTTTCAGCGGTTTGGATGAACCTCTTAATGATGACGCTGTTTCACTTATGACAATTCACAGCTCTAAAGGCCTTGAATTTCCCGTGGTATTTATTGCCGGAATTGAGGACGGGCTTATGCCCCATTTTCATGCTGTTAAAGATACCGATGAACTTGAAGAAGAGCGCAGATTGTTTTATGTGGGAATTACCAGGGCGCAGGATATGCTGGTTATGTCGTGTGCCAGAAAAAGAAGACTGTATACCTCTGTCCAGGAGCAGCAGCCTTCAAGATTTTTGTCTGATATACCTCCGGGATATTATCATTGTGTGGAGAAGCGACCGAGGGCGGATGCGGTTGCTTCCGCAATTGTCAAGATGCCGGCAAACTTTTTTAATACGTCCCCGTATGTTACAGGCGCAAGGGTGAGGCATCCTAAATGGGGAGTGGGGGTCGTAAGGGACAGTTACGGTGAAACTGACGATGTAAAGGTCACGGTCAACTTCCCGTCTGTCGGGATGAAAAGGCTTTCCCTGAAATTCGCCAACCTGGAGAAGATATAGTGGAAATTGAAAATGTTGCCCTTCTTGCCAGGCTTAAACTCGCGGACAGTGAGAAGGAGATTTTTTCCGGACAGATCGGCGGCATTATTGATTACATAAATAAATTAAATGAGTTGGATACGACCCGCATAGAACCTACAGCTCATGTTTTACCGATAAAAAATGTTTTCAGGGAAGACAGGTTAAGAGATTCCCTGCCCAGAGACAAGGCCATGCAAAATGCCCCGGATAAAAATGACGGCTTTTACAGGGTCCCCAGGATAATAGAATAAATCACCAAATCTCAAATTCCAGACAACGGTTGTTATAACGTATATTTTTTCATATTTGAATATTCTGCGGTTATTTGTTATGTTGAGATTAAGAGTATGAAGGGTTGAAATATATGAATTTATTTGAAGGAGTTGATTATGCTCAGGTGCATGTTGAGGGCCAAACTACATAAAGCGACTGTTACGGAGTCCAATATTGCATATGAGGGGAGTTTGACTGTAGATGAGGCATTGCTTGCCGCTTCAGGGATAAAGCCGTATGAACAGGTTATGATAAGCAACCTTAATAATGGCGAGCGATTTGAGACCTATGTGATTCCCGGCAAAGAGAATTCAGGTGTTATCTGCCTCAACGGCCCCACTGCAAGAAAAGGCACGGTGGGGGATGTAATCATCATATTTTCCTATGGTTATTTTAAGGAGGAGGATATTAAGGATTTTTCCCCCAGGATCATCAAGCTTGATGAAAAAAACAGGGCGCTTGAATAACTTGCCCTGTCGGTCCTTGCCTGATTAAAACTTCAGGCGAACTCTTGCTTAAATAATCGTTGAAATGTAGTATATTATTCCTACGGATGGCAAGCTTGTTAAGAGATGCGTCAGAAAGGCGCTGGAGGTATAGGTGAAACTAAAGAAGCTTTATGAAGCAGTAGTTGCTAAAGGTATTGAGGCGGACCCGCGCGGCAAAGAGACGGTCATGAAATCTCTTGAAAAGAAGGAAAAAGCATACGATGAAATGAAGAAAGAGGACAAGGAATTTTTTGATATTGAAAGTCTCAGCAATCCGTATGCTGATACGAGGATTCTTTACGGAACCGGGGATGAGGAAATTAAGGCGGTCCTTATGGGGATTGATATGGAAATGGGCGAACTTCTCCTTGCCGACAGGCTTTCATCAGGGGGACGGAAAATTGACCTTGTGATCTCCCATCATCCGGAGGGAAAGGCGTATGCGAATTTTTACGAAGTCATGCGAATGCAGGCGGATATTTTAAACAGGTTCGGTGTTCCTATAAACATAGCAGAGGACCTTCTTGAAGGAAGAATCAAAGAGGTCGAGAGAAGGCTTTCACCGGTAAACCATACAAGGGCGGTTGATATGGCCAGGCTGCTTGATATGCCGTTTATGTGCATGCATACGCCGGCGGACAATATGGTCGCTGGTTATTTGCAGAAGACCTTTGACGAAAAGGCGCCGGATAGTCTTGATGATATATTGAAAATTTTGAAGGAGATTCCGGAGTATCGCGAGGCCGCGAAAAACAACGCCGGCCCGAAAATCCTCATAGGGGCCAAGGAGAGACGTTCCGGGAAGATTTTTGTGGATATGACGGGCGGCACGGAGGGTTCCAAAGATATCTTTGAAAGCCTCGCCAACTCGGGTGTCGGCACAATCGTGGCGATGCACCTGAGCGATGACCACAGGGAGCAGGCTGAGAAGTGTCATATCAATGCCGTTATTGCCGGTCATATCTCAAGTGACAACCTGGGTATAAATCTGATGCTTGACGAATTGCAGCAAAAAGGCGAACTTGATGTTATTGAATGTTCCGGTTTCAGAAGGTTCAGCAGAATTAAATAGCGCCTTTTTCTTTTAAATCATGCCTTCCTACGACAGCGCTCTTGAAGAGATAAAAGCCAGGGTGGATATTGTTGATTTAATATCTGAATATGTTCACCTGAAACAGGCCGGGCAGAACTGGAAGGGCCTCTGCCCTTTTCACACTGAGAAAACCCCTTCTTTTACAGTAAGTCCGGCAAAGCAGATATATCATTGCTTTGGATGCGGAAACGGCGGGGACATCTTCACCTTTATAGTTCGCTATGAAAACATTTCATTCCCTGAAGCCCTGGGAATACTTGCGAAGAAAGCGGGAGTCACCCTCAAAGAGTCTCGTAAGGGAACCATGGGAACAGGTGAAAAAGAGACCCTGCTTAACATGCACAGGGATGCCACACGGTTTTTTCAGCAGAGCCTTGCAAAAAATTCAAAGGCTGGAGATTATCTCAGGGGACGGGGGATTGGAAGTGATATTCAGGAAATGTTTTCTCTGGGATATGCCGTCAATTCATGGAATGCACTATTAACACATCTTACGCATAAGGGATATAAAACAGAAACAATCAGAAAAGCCGGACTCGCAAACCAGGGGTCAAAGGGGACTTATGATACATTCAGGGACAGAATTGTGTTCCCTATTTGCGATTTCAAGGGGGATGTTGTTGCCTTTGGCGGCAGATCTATAGACGGCTCTGAACCAAAATATCTCAATTCTCCGGAAACAACTATTTTTAACAAGCGAAGAGTCCTTTACGGGCTCGACCGCGCCAGGAATTCCATAAAACAGGCAGGATATGCCTTATTAATGGAAGGTTATCTTGATGTTATAACCGCTCATATTCATGGTTTTTCAAATTCAGTCGCCCCGCTGGGAACAGCTCTCACACAGGAACAGGGGAAACTGATAAAGAGATTTACGGAAAATGCAACCATTGTTTTTGATAGTGATCAGGCCGGCATAAAAGCGGCCAAAAATGCCGCCAATGTCCTTCTGGAGAGCGGTCTTAATGTGGAAGTGCTCTCTGTTCCCGATAAAGAAGACCCCGACAGTCTTTTGCGGAAGAAAGGAAAGGAAACATTTCAGAAGCTGCTCGAAAATCCTTTGTCCGTAGTTGATTTTTTTATCAGGCAGGGGGGGAGCAAACATCTGATTGCCCGTGAAGCGCTTGAGACGATTTCCAGGGCGCCGGACAATATACTTCAGGATGAATACATAAAAATGCTGTCGGAAAAGCTTAATGTCAATGAACGTAATGTCAGGGATGAGTTTAAGAAGATAAAAAAGCAGATTAAGGGAGGATACAAAAAATCATCTCCCCCGCCGCCAAGGCATAAAAGAAGACCCGGAGATGAACTGTATATAATAAAGCTTCTTCTTCAAATGCCTGAAAAGGCCGGGGAGGTTTCAGGCATCCTCCCTGTCGGCGATTTTAAAGATTCTACCTTGCGCAGTATATTTGAGAAAATCAAAAATGGAATAACCGGTTTTAACGAGCTTGTCGCAAGGTGTGAAGGAGAGGAAAAAGACCTCCTTACAGAGGTTTCTCTAAGTGATGATATTGAGGAGCCTGAAAAGGCTTTAAGTGATTGCATCAGGCGGTTTCAGGAGAAAAAGAAGGAAGCGATACTTAAAGATCTTCAGGTCAGAATAAAGGACGCGGAATCAAGAAAAGACAGAGAACTTTTAGACGAGCTTCTGACACAGTGCCAACTCATCAAATCAGGTAAAATTTAAAAAAAACAAGCGAACCATCGAGCCCTCTTTTTTGTCTAAAGGTTATGGCGGACAATTACGAAACATTCTATAACATGATTACGAGGGAAGCCGTATAAATATTTTGCAATGGCATATGGATTAGGGATAAAATATAAAGCATGAAGGACCCGTTTATCCAGAAACAGTATGCTGAGGAAACAGGGAAGCTCCATATTTCCTGTCCATACAGTAAAGAGACGGGTATAAGAACTCACGTAGTGGTAAAAGACGGTTACTGCTATCGGTCGGGAGAGTGTTTGATCGTCTGGTGCAAGTACAACCGCATACAGACCGATTTCGATTCTTATCTATCGCTACTGTGGTAGCAACTATTGAAAAACAACGCATATCTCTGCTATAGTTATAAGTTGGAGGTTTAAATGAAACAGAAAATTCATCCGGAAATGAAGGAAATCAAGGCGGTGTGTGTTTGCGGGGAGTCGTTTATGACGAAGTCGACGCAGAATTCCATACACGTTGATATATGTTCCCAGTGCCATCCTTTTTTTACCGGCAAACAGAAACTGGTTGACGCTGAAGGAAGGGTCGAGAAGTTTAAGAAGAAATACGCTAAACATAAGAAGTAGCCGGACCAAAAGGGAAATTCGCACTTTTAAAAGCAGACTCAATAAAAGGCGAAGTTTCCTTTTTTTTATTGCGGTTCAGTGTGGAATGAGAAATAAAAATTGACAAAAGGATATTTAAATTAATGGGCGACATAGGCGGACAGGCGGTTATTGAGGGAGTAATGATGAGGTCGGGCGATTTCTACACGGTTGCGGTCAGGTCCCCTGATAATGATATTGTCTTTAAAAAGGAAAATATCCGGAAACTGCCGAAGCCATTGAAAATGCCCTTGATAAGGGGTATCGTCGCCCTTGTCCAGGCCCTTTCCATAGGTATCAGGGCGCTCCTGTATTCTGCCGAGGCATCTGGCCATGAGGAGGAGAAGCCATCGTCTCTTTCTCTGTTCTTCACGGTTTTTCTGGCGTTTGTTATAGGGATCGGCCTGTTTCTACTGCTTCCACTTTACAGCACTAAGCTTCTGGGTATTTTGTTTTATTCCATAAATGACAGTTCCTTGGTGTTTAATCTTGTAGACGGGGTCATCAGGGTGGCTGTTTTTCTTATATATATTGTATCAATTACCATGAGCAGTGATATCAGGAGGGTGTTCCAGTATCACGGGGCCGAACACAAGGTGGTCCATGCATTTGAATCCGGCGCTGAACTGACTATTGAAAATGCGGATAAATACAGCACATTACATCCGAGGTGCGGCACGAGTTTTCTGATTATTGTCATGATGTTGAGCATCCTGATTTTTTCGCTGATCCCGAAGGACTGGCTGTTTGTTGAGAAGCTGCTGTCAAGGGTGGCGCTGATACCGGTGATTGCGGGACTGTCGTATGAGTTTATCAAAATTTCATCTAAAAGTATGAATAATCCATTTATTCGCGCGGTGGCAATGCCTGGACTCTGGCTGCAGAAGCTTACAACAGGCGCGCCTTCGCATGACCAGATAGAGGTTGCCATAACGGCGTTAAAGGAAGTGCTTGATATAGACATCCAAAGCAGGAAAAAAGGGGAGAGTGAAGTAAGTGTTATTGGATAAACTGAAAGAAATTGAAAACAAGTATGACGAGCTGACAAAAATACTTTCAGACCCTGAAATTTTTTCGGATTATTTAAAGAGTCAGAAGTACTCAAAAGAACAGGCGGAAATTGAAGAGGTTGTAAGGAAAATCAGGGAATATAAGGGGATACTGTCTGGTATTAATGAAGCCGAGGAGATACTGAGCGCGGACGGAGACGACGGATTAAAAGAACTGGCAATTGCCGAGCTTGAGGAATTGAGAGAGAAAAGTCCCAGGGTGGAGAGCGAGTTGAAGCTAATGCTTGTCCCCAGGGACCCTCTTGATTCAAAAAATATAATACTTGAAATAAGGGCCGGCACCGGAGGCGACGAAGCCGGACTTTTCGCGGCGGACCTCTTCAGGATGTACTGTAAGTACGCTGAAGGCAGACGCTGGAAAGTGGAAATAATGGACGTGAGTTCCACGGGTGTCGGAGGGGTAAAGGAGGTAATAGCGTCAATACAGGGAAAAGGCGCTTACAGCCGTCTCAAATATGAAAGCGGCACACATCGCGTCCAGAGGGTCCCGGCAACGGAAACATCGGGCAGGATACACACTTCCGCCGCGACTGTAGCTGTTTTGCCGGAGGCCGAAGAGGTTGATCTGAAGATAGAAGAAAAGGATTTGAGGATTGATACGTATTGCGCTTCAGGCCCCGGGGGGCAGGGGGTGAATACGACCTATTCCGCGGTAAGGATCGTGCATGTCCCGACAGGGCTGACCGTTCAGTGCCAGGACAGCCGGTCCCAGATAAAAAACAGGGAGAAGGCGCTGAAGGTCCTGCGTTCAAGATTATACGAACTTGAGCTTGAGACCCAGGAAAGGGAAAGGGCAATGGAAAGAAAGTCACAGGTCGGTTCGGGCGACAGGAGTGAGAGGATCAGGACATACAATTTCCCGCAGAACAGGGTAACCGACCACAGGATAGGCCTTACCCTTCACAAACTTACATTAATCCTTGATGGTGAACTGGACGAGCTTATTGACAGCCTTGTTACTCATTATCAGGCTGAAAAGTTGAAAGAAGTATGAACCCTTTATCATTATGAAATCTATTGAGAAATTACGGGACATATCAAAAAGGTTTTCCCTTTGCGGTATTGAAGCTGCGGGGAAAGAAGCCGAGATCCTGGTAAGGAGCGCCCTCGATATTAATAATCTTGAATTATACAGGGACGATCCGGAACTCGGAAATGAACAGGCGGCCGCAGTTGAAGAAATGGCAGGCAGGAGGAGCAAACGCGAGCCGCTGCAATATATTCTCGGTTATAATGACTTTCTCGGGTTGAAACTGCTGGTCGGCCGGGGTGTCCTGGTCCCCCGCCCCGAGACAGAACTGATGGCAGAGCATGCCATTAGTTTAATCAGAAGAGAGTTCGCGGAAAAGGGGGGATTGGATGACACAGACCATAGAGGACGAATGACGGTCCTCGACCTTTGTACAGGCAGTGGATGCCTGGCTCTTTCCCTTGCCGAAGAATTTCCGGGTGCGCTGGTTTACGGTGTCGACATCTCCGGGACCGCGATAAGTTACGCGAAAAAGAACGCGGGAATAAACGGGACCGAAAATGTCTCGTTTATAAAGGGGCATCTCTTTGGACCTGTTGAACAGGACCGCGTATTTGACTTTATTATCTCAAATCCGCCGTATATCAGTACAGGAGAAATACAAAACCTGCAGCCTGAAATAAAGGACTGGGAGCCGCTGAACGCGCTTGACGGCGGGCCCGATGGTCTCGATTTTTACCGGGAGATAATTCCGGCTTCGCGGAAATTCCTGAGAGAAAACGGCATGCTCATGCTCGAACTGGGCGCGGGTTGCGCAGGTGACGTTGCAGGGATGCTGGAAGACGCCGGATATACGGAAGTGGAAGCGCTGAAGGATTACGCAGGCATAAAAAGGATTATACAGGCAAAATGGACAAAATAGAGGTTGAAGGTGGAGTAAGATTGAGTGGTGAAGTGATAATAAGTGGCGCAAAAAACGCGGCGCTCCCTGTAATGGCGGCCTCGATTCTCGGCCCCGGAGAAAATCTCATTTCCAATGTCCCCCAACTTAGAGACATCTCAACTATGGGCAAACTCCTCGCTCACCTTGGAATGGGTTATCATCAGGAAAACGGAGGTGTAATCCTTCAGTCGAGTGATATAACGTCTATCGAGGCCCCTTATGATTATGTTAAAACCATGCGCGCTTCAGTGCTTGTGCTGGGCCCGCTGGTTGCGAGGGCAGGGGAGGCAAAGGTGTCTCTGCCCGGCGGCTGCGCCATAGGCGCGAGGCCCATAAACCTGCATACAATAGGACTTGAAAAAATGGGGGCGGAAATCAGTCTGTCCGAAGGATATATTCACGCGAAGGCAAAGAAGTTAAAGGGCGCTGATATTTACTTTGATATACCGACAGTAACGGGTACGGAAAACCTGATGATGGCCGCAACCCTTGCGGAAGGGGAAACCGTGCTTGAGAACGCGGCCTGTGAGCCCGAGGTGGTTGATCTTGCAAATGCATTGATATCAATGGGAGCGGATATCCGGGGCGCCGGGACAAGGATCGTAAAAATAAAAGGTGTAACCGGCCTCAGTCCCCTGAATTACAGAATAATCCCTGACAGAATAGAGGCAGGGACTTTTCTTGCTGCCGCAGCCATTACGGAAGGTGATGTCGGGATTAATAACTGCGAACCGGGGCATATCGAGTCTGTCATTAACAAGCTGAAAGAAACAGGTGTGGAGATTACCCATGAAACGGACAGGTTGCGGGTCCGAGGACCGGCACGTGTGAACGCGGAAGACATACAGACCAGGCCTTATCCCGGATTCCCGACGGATATGCAGGCCCAGTTTATGGCATTAATGACGCTTGCCGAGGGAACGAGTCTTATAACGGAGAACATATTTGAAAACCGGTTTATGCATGTCGCGGAATTAAAGAGGATGGGCGCCGATATAAGGGTGGAAGGGTCTATAGCGAAAGTTAAAGGGATAAGAGCATTAAAGGGCGCGCCTGTTATGGCCACGGACCTGCGTGCGAGCGCCTCGCTTGTCGTTGCGGGACTCGCGGCAAAGGGGACCACAATTATCGACAGGGTGTATCATATCGACAGGGGGTATGAGAGCATAGAAGAGAAGCTCAAGGTCCTCGGGGCAAGGATCAGGCGAATTAAATGAGGGTAATAAGAGAAAATCAGGCCGGGGATTTTATATCGCGTCTTAAAAAACGGGCCTCGACCTCTGTCCGTGAGGATGAGATTCAGAAGACTGTAAGGAAGATAATCGCCGACGTTCAGAGGCAGGGGGACAGGGCGGTCAGGAGATATACGGAAAAATTCGATTCGGTAAAACTTGTCCGGCTTGCCGTTAACAGGAAAGAAATTGAATCAGCGGCAAAAAAGGCCGGCAGGGAGTTTATAACGGCGTTAAAGCTGTCGGCTGAGAGGATCAAATCATTCCATGAACGCCAGAAAGATAAGTCATGGCAATTTACAAAAGACGGCATCACCCTCGGCCAGATAATAAGACCCATTGAAAGGGTTGGTGTGTATGTCCCCGGCGGAAAGGCGGCTTATCCTTCGACTGTCCTGATGAATGTAATTCCCGCGCAGGTCGCGGGTGTCGGAGAAATTGCCATTTGTGTTCCGTTCCCGTCCGGCAGGGTCAATCCGTATGTGGCTGCCGCTATAAAACTGCTCGGGGTGAAGGAGGTCTACGGGATAGGCGGCGCGCAGGCAGTGGCTGCGATGGCATTCGGGACGGAGACCATAAATAAGGTTGACAAGATAGTGGGGCCGGGCAACATATATGTGGCGGTTGCAAAGAAGATGGTTTTCGGGGAGGTCGGCATAGATATGATGGCCGGTCCGAGTGAGATATTGATAATAGCCGATAACACGGCCAATCCCGCGTTTATTGCCTCGGACCTTTTAAGCCAGGCAGAGCATGATGAGATGGCGTCTTCGGTGCTTGTTACGGATTCGGAATCCCTGGCAGTGAAAGTCAAAGAAGAGCTTGCAGGACAAATGAAGGACCTTAAGAGGAAGGAAATAGCAAAGAAGTCCATGAGCAGGTATGGCGTGATAATTATTGCGAAGAATCTCCAGAAGGCGGCTGACATCGCGAATCGAATAGCGCCCGAGCATCTCGAAATAATGACAAAAGGACCGGCAGAATTAATGCCGGAAATAAAAAACGCGGGCGCGATCTTTCTGGGGCAGTGGACACCGGAACCGCTCGGCGATTACGCCGCGGGGCCGAACCATACACTCCCTACAGGCGGCACGGCAAGGTTTTCCTCTCCTCTGGGGGTCTATGATTTTATAAAACGCACGAGCATTATCAATGCTTCAAAATCCGGGTTTGCGGGGCTTGCCGGGACAGTTGAGACCCTGGCTGATGTTGAAGGCCTTGAGGCGCA
>JAUVPO010000194.1 GCA_030598625.1 Deferribacteres bacterium
TATAGCAATACGCTTACCTGATAGATAAATTTAGAATATTGAATATATAGAAGGGGGTCTTAAATGTCCAACATAGTTACATTAACAATAGACGGAAAAGAGGTAAAGGTTCCTGAAGGCACCAATCTGATCGATGCCGCGGATTCCGTCGGTATCCACATCCCCAACCTTTGTTATATGAAAGGTATGAGAGGTGTCGGAGCATGCAGGCTCTGCCTTATAGAAGTAGAGGGCGGCAGAGGACCCGTTCCGGGATGTATCGCAAAGGTGAAGGAAGGAATGGTCGTAAACAGCGTTACCGAAGATATCCAGAAGACCAGGAAATTCATCATTGACCTCATCCTCTCCATGCACCCCCTTGACTGCATGACCTGCACCAAGGCCGGCGTGTGTAATCTTCAGCAGTACGCGTACGATTTTGAAATTAAAGAATCAAGTCTAACGAGAAAAAAATTCGGATATCCAGTTGATGAGGCGAATCCTTTCATAAAAAGAGATCCTGATTACTGCATACTCTGCGGAAGATGCGTGAGAGTCTGCAAGGAACAGGGCACGAATGTTCTTGATTTCATGGGAAGGGGTGTCGGGGCAAAGGTTGCCACTGCCATGGACAAACCCCTTCAGGAATCGGAATGTACATTCTGTGGAAGCTGTGTCGACGCGTGTCCGGTCAACGCCCTCCTTGAAGCTGACAGGTGGAGAAAAGGAAGAGAGTGGGAATATACAAAGACAAACTCCATATGTCTTTCTTGCGGAAACAGCTGTGATGTAACCGTCAGCTCAAAGGACGGAAGTATAGTGAAGATCAATTCCGGGGCTGATGAGGGCTCGGTTGAAAAGTATATCTGTGCAATCGGCAGATACGGATTTGATTCCCTTGCATCCGATATCAGGGTCACCACACCAATGAAAAAAGTCAACGGAAATCTCCAGGAAACGTCATGGAAAGACGCGCTCAACATAGTGGCTGAAAAATTAAAAGAGGCCAAAAAAAATAAAGGGGTCATAAGCACAGCGGGAATCCTCAACCAAGATGCCTTTGTACTTTCAAAATTCGCCTCGGACATAATTAAGACAAAGAACGTAGACACAACAGCAAGCCTCTATTCCGATGCGGATTCCATGAAATTCTCGGATTCTGTTGATATTGATAATGTGGACGTGATTGTACTTGCCGGACTCGATCCGTCACAATGGGACAGGGTTTTGCCGGCGCTTGATGCCGGGATAAGAAAAAGGATTTCGCGTGGAGCCAAGCTCGTCGTCCTTAATTCAAAAGAAACAAAGGTGTCCCCTGTCGCTACGGTAGACATCAAAGCTGATGAGGCTTCCTCTCTTGCTCAAATATCGAAGGCGCTTATTGATAAAGGCAATAAAGCCGATAAAAACTTCGCCACGGCTGTTGCTGGTCTAAAGGTTACAGAGGACATAGAAAAGGCGGCAACTTTAATTTCTGAAGCAAAATCACCCGTAATATTCTGTTCCCCATCCCTCTTTAAGGCTTCAAAGAATATTTCGCTGCTGCTTGATATAAAAGTTGTCGCAGCTCCCCTGGAAGCCAATGCAAGAGGGGTTGTGGCAATGGGTCTTACAACTGAGGGTAAGACCTTCAAGGAAATGACCGCAGGTGAAGTTGATTTTCTTTATGCGGTTGGTGAAGTTCCTGTAACCAAAAAACTGGATGTAAAGTTCCTGGTAGTCCAAACCTCCTATTTGAACGGCCTTGCAAAAAATGCGGATATTGTACTTCCTGCCGCAACATATCTGGAATCAAAAGGGACGATAACAAACTATCTTGGCAAGATTAAAACACTTAACAGGGTCATTGAACCTGCCGGAGATTCAAAGCAGCATAAAGATATACTCATCGATCTTTCAAAAGTAATCGGAAAACCCATAAAAGAATCAACCGCTGAAATGAAAAGCGCCTTTGAGGTCAGCGCAAAACCCAGGTTCCACCCTTTTGAGAAAAATCGGGAAATCGATGTCAATCCGGCTAAAATAATCGAGTCAGCCAATACGTGTGTGCTCAGGCATTCAAAACTCCTGTGGCTTAAAGAGGCGCAGAAGGCAGGTGTATAGAATCTGTCATTCCGCATATGTAGGGGCGGGGTCTGCCCGCCATTCTAAAAGCAGTCCCCTTCTTAATGAGGGCGGGAAGACCCCGCCCCTACAACATAACACATAATGTATAATAATTCTCATGGCTTACATCCTCATCGATGGTTACAACCTGATAGGCATTGCCCACGGCAACCTCGAAAAAGCCCGCAATGAACTTGTCCGGAGACTTCAAGAATATTCACAGATAAAAAACCATGATATAACACTTGTCTTTGACGGATGGAAAAGCGGCCAAAAGGACCAGACAAGGATTAAAAGCGGGCACATAACAGTCATATATTCAAGACTCGGGGAGACAGCAGATGTACTAATAAGGAAAAAGCTGACTTCGTCAGAAAAGCCCTGGATTGTCGTAAGCTCTGACAGGGAAATATCCGACTTTGCGGCAAAGAAGGATTTTGCCGCTGTCCCTTCCGATGAATTCGAGGTAAAACTTTTTACAACCCTTCACGGCGATCACATAGAATCGATTCCCGATATGCTGTCAGGAGACGAAGAACTTATAAAATACTATGCTGATGAAACAGACTACAGCCCTGCCCGTCTTAAAGGCAATCCGAGAAAGCTTTCAAAAAGACAGAAGAAAAAATTACAGGCATTGAAAAAGCTCTGACACTATTATTCCTCAAGAAACCTTTGCAGCGAATTAACCTTTATGGATATTCTGCCGTTTGAAGACCTTATCATGCCCTTTTTCTGGAATTTACTCATCGTTCTTATACACGTCTCTACGGTTGTTCCCACCATTTCAGATATTTCCTGGCGCGTAAGGGGGAAATCTATTTTCCTGTATCCGCCGTCTTCTATGCCGACTTTTTCTGAAAGTTTAAACAGCAACGAAGCAATTCTCTTTTCAACTCTTTCAGTCGCCACGTTTTTCAACATCTCGTGGGCATCTCTCAGCTTATCGCTGAAATATTTTACTATCTCGAGTTTCAGCATTGGATATTCTTCCATAATCTTCAGCAAATTCTGACGGCTTATCCTCGCAACGGTAATGGACTCCATTGCCTGAGCGGATGCAGGATACGGTTTATTATCAAGAACGGCAACGCCTCCGAATATATCCCCCGGCGACATAATCTCAAGTATGACGTCCTTTCCCATCATCGTATGTTTCAATATCTTCACATTTCCTTCGGCTACTATATAAAACTTGTCCGAGGGATCTCCCTCCATAAATATAACCTCATTATTTTTGAAAACCTTTTTTTCAAAAAGCCCGCTTATACTCTCTGCATCCTCGTCTTTAAGAGAAGAGAATACCTCACTTTTTTTAAGTATTTCAGCGATCATTATCCGGCTCCATTTCAGTTGAATCTTTCATAATCCTTAAAACACCTTTGGCCTTTTCAAGATCGTCATCCTTAACCATCAGCCTTACCTCCCCTAATCTGCCGATGCTGAGAGGATAAGGCCTTATCTTCAATGATTCCATTACAACTTCAATATCTTCCGACTCCAGAATATCTTTTACGATCTCCGCCTCAATTTCATCATACGTAAATAAAACTTCAGCCCATTCGCCCATTATTAGAATCTGATCCTTACAGTTATAAAAATTATATCACATTCAGATTAATTTGAAGGAATTTATTGTACTTCCGAATTGCTTCACATTAAATGTTCCCCAAAATATAATTTGGGGCTTCGTTGACTCATAAATGGTGTTACCGGGAATATAATCCTTTTAAGGAGGGTTATAAAATTCTGTCGGTCCAATTGCTGTTCATACTTCTCACAATATAAAGTCTTCCAGTATAAGCGTCCCATCAGTAATCGTCATTAAACCATTAAAAGATGTCTTTTTGGTTTTGGTTGTAAAGTCACAATCATAACCACCTTCTAAAGTGACCGATTTGTCAGCATCGATAGATAGGTCTCCGGTCAATACTACAGCTTTACTCTGTATAATGCCTCCATCCGTAACTGCATCAAAGGCATTCTGGA
>JAUVPO010000019.1 GCA_030598625.1 Deferribacteres bacterium
CCCATTAAACTGAGCGCTGTTTTAACGGATATCGGGTTTGTCTCTATAAACATGCCTTTGTTTAATGGCTCAAGTTTAAAATGCAGCTTTCTTGCCTCATCAATACGTCCTTCTTCCAATGCCCTGCACATAGCAGATACATCATCGGGGGCAACGTTGGCTGAAACAGATATTGTGCCTTTTCCTCCGAGAGTCATCAACGGAAAGGTTGTGAAGTCATCTCCCGACAGCACGGTTAATTCGCTGCCGCAAAGACGCAATACCTCACTTACCTGCGCCATGTTTCCCGAGGCTTCCTTGATTGCCACTATATTCCTTATTTCAGCCAGCCTTGCAACAGTCTGAGGGAGCATATTTAATGAAGTGCGGCCCGGTACATTATAAAGGACAATCGGGATATCCACTGCCTCCGTAACTGCCTTGTAATGTCTGTAAAGGCCTTCCTGTGTAGGCTTATTATAATATGGGACTACCAGGAGCGAGCCGTCAGCGCCCAGACCTTTTGCTTTTTTTGTCATTGCAATGGTTTCATCCGTTGAATTTGCTCCAGTACCTGCAATAACAGGCACCCTGCCGTTGACGACCTGAATCGTCAGCTCTATTACCCTGTAATGTTCTTCATACTCCAGTGTGGCTGATTCTCCGGTTGTGCCGCACGGCACAATTGCATTTGTACCTTTGGCTATATGCCATTCAATCAGGTCGCTTAAGGCCTTTTCATCTAATTTATTGTTTTTAAATGGTGTTACTATGGCAACGATTGAACCTTTAAACATGTCTCCTCCCGGTGTAGCTTGAATTTTATTTTGAAGTATAAAGTTTATGGCAAACTTCAATTAAGGTCAAGCCCCAAAAGGCAAATGGACACAATAAGAGTTTTTCTGATATTTTCAATCTAAAATAGAATTTGTTATTATATCTGAATTGATATACATGACAACAATTAACAATAATAACCACCTAACAACAAATTACGAATAACTTGTAATGATTTTTTGAATGTTTGACCTCGGAACACAGGAACTGATAGTGATCTTCATAGTGGCTTTTCTGGTATTTGGACCCAAAAGACTGCCTGAGCTGGGCAGGACGATTGGAAAAGGGATCAGGGACCTTAAGACTGCCATGAGAGGAGTAAAAGATTCTTTTGAGGAGGCGGGGGCGGATGTAACAGAAGGTTTAAAAGAAGCAAAATCCGATCTGGAAGACACTGTATACAAATCAATCGAGACCCATATAAACAAAGAAGAGAAGAAAGAAGAGGATATTTCAGGGGAAGATAATAAGATGTCCATGTCTGATGAGGGAGAAAGCAAAGGGGAAGAGGAAAAAGAAACGGACAAAGATGGATAAAGCCCCTCTTACAGAACACCTCGGTGAATTAAGAAACAGAATCCTTGTTTCCCTTATAGTTATTGCAATAGCTTTTAGCGGCTCCTTTTACTTTTCCGAACATATTTTCAGCTTGTTAGTTTCACCGCTGCATTATACGCTTAAATTTTCTATTGAAAACCCTTATATATCATTCGTACCTTCTAAGGGCAGAGTTGAACTTGTCTTCCTGGCGCCCGCTGAGGCATTGTGGATGCATATTAAGATAGCGTTCATCAGTGCATTTATAATCAGTTCACCACTGGTTTTTTATGAAGCCTGGAGATTTATTTCTCCGGGTCTCATGGAAAAAGAAAAAAAATATACCCTTCCCTTTGTTTTCACGACAACACTGTTATTTTTGATCGGCTCCCTTTTTTGTTTTGTTATCGTTCTTCCGTTAGCAATGAATTTCCTGCTTACATATAAAACTGAAAACCTCCAACCAATGATTTCAGTTGGTAAATACATCGATTTCTGCCTGAAATTCATTCTGGCTTTCGGCGCGATCTTTGAACTCCCCGTCGTCTCGGTTTTTCTTACAAAAACAGGAATCGTGACACCGGATTTTCTTGCAAAGAACAGGAAATATGCGGTGCTTATCGCATTTGTTGCCGCTGCATTGCTGACTCCAACGCCGGATGCCTTCAATCAGTCACTCATGGCGATTCCAATGATAATATTGTATGAAGCAGGGATTTGGGCATCAAGGATTCTCAACAGAAAGAAGGTAAAGGAAGAAAAGACATGATCCGTATTAATTTTTGCTGCCGGCGCCTGCCTTTATTCTCCTGTACCTGTCTTCTCCAACACATTCTTTCGCAAATGCGCACCAGTCCAGACACGTTGGACCGATAATACGCGAATTCATTTTTCCACAGGATTTACATTTTGTTTCTGTCTCATCACTCCATATTTCTACAGTTGCGCTGCAGTAACGACATATGATATCTTCCGGCGTTGGCTGCTTTATTTCTTTACTGCCGGGACATTCGTTTTTAAACATTTTCACCTCGCATATGTGCAATACTCATATTATGGCATAAAATAATTTTAAGTCTATGACCTGGGTCATAATGGAAACTTAAAAAGTTTGTAAGGTTTACCATCTCTTTGAGTGCTTTTTTCTTAACTATAAAACGGATTGTGCCGATAAATAAAAAATCGGGGGAATATATCTTAGGGTTTTAAATGGATCTGAAAATAAAACAAAAAAAGCATACTGTCCTGAAAAGGCTGAGGGAAGAGCTTATTCCGGTACTTGAACAAGTCATATCAAACAGAAGCGTTCTCTTTGAAAATCCCAAGATAGTTAAGTGCTGGAAGGTCCTTGATTGTAAGTCCGCGGGTTGTGTCCTGTATAGAAATGAAACTGAACCGGTGCGCTGCTGGCACATTGTGGGTACATTGTGCGGCGGAGAACCTCAAGGGGATTTTGTGCAAAAATACGGCAGGTGCATTAATTGTAAAGTATTCAAGGATTCATGCCCCACCATAGTGGAAGAGATAGGGGAACTCTTTAACAATTTAGTGTTTTTATTAAACAATCAAAACCAGGAAAAGATAGAAGATAAACAACGAATTGAACATTTTAACGAGACGTTAGTATCCGCAGTGGACCAGCTTAAGGAAAAGAACGGTGAACTTCAGGAAATGATAATAACCGACAGTCTAACCGGCCTGTTCAACCGGCAACATCTTTTTACTGTGCTTGAGGATGAAATTGCCCGTTGTCACAGATATGACCATCCCCTTGCCGTTATGATCATAGATATAGATGATTTTGAAAGTTTCAATAATTGTTACGGTCATATGGCGGGTGATGAAATGCTGACTTTTGCCGGCTTTCTAATAAAAGAGAATATCAGGAAATTCGACAGGGCCTTTAGATATGTCGGAAAAACTTTCATAGTTGTCCTTCCGGAAACGGATTCAACTCTGGCCCATATAGTTGCTGAAAGAATACGTAAGGGTTTTGAAAACAAGACATTTTCAGTAATCAGAAAAGGAAGCCCGTCACAGGAAAGCGTTTCACGTAAGGTCAGCATCGGAATTACCGCTGCCTTTGCCTGTACAAAAAACAATATCGACGCTGAAGAGTTGATTGATCAGATTAATAAGTCCCTGTATTCAGCCAAAGATAAAGGCGGCAATATCAGCGTTAAATATGAATCTTTCAAATAGATGGCCGGATTAGCAAACAGACTTTTTACGCCGTTTTGAAATAATATAGCCATAATCAATAAACCATTCCATCAAACCTTATTCCAGCAATCCGAATGTTGTATTGAGGAATCCAATATTTTATTTAACTCGTCCTCAAACATTGAGTTTCTGGCCTTTAATCCTTCGAGCAACCTTCTTGGTATCTCAACTGTACATAACTTGTCATTCTTTATGAGATGGAATTTATAAACGATCTGCATAAAAATATAGAAGATTCGGAGCACTATTATAGATCCATCGATTTCTTTGATTTTCTCTTCAACAATATCGTATGAAGGCACTTCATGCCTTGTTACTTGTCTGTCCATGTTTTTTCTTTTCCTTGAATTTTATTTATTAATGATTCTATCTCTTGTTTCATTTTTTGTCTATTAAATTTATTAATTATTAAATTGATATTTTAAATATGGAAGCACGTTTACCTCGATCCAGTGCGGGTCCCACCAATATAACGGGGATACCTCGTAACCGTGTATGAATATCGCAAAATGCAGATGGTCACCGCCTGCCAGACCCGTGGAACCTGTTCTGGCAATTATTTCTCCCTTTTTGACCTCCTGCCCTTCCTTGACCATCATCACTGACAGATGTCCGTAAAGGCTCATAAGCCCGAGTCCGTGGTCTATTATCACCGCATTTCCATATATGCCAAGGTCACCGGCAAACCTCACTATCCCTGCATTGGCAGCCTCAACAGGCGAATTTGAAAAAGAAGCAAGATCAAATCCAAGATGAACGCTTCCGCTGATCGCTTTTCCATTGTAAAGATATGTCCTCTTGTCTCCATAGACCGCCATTACCTTGCTGTTTTTTAATTGCAAAAAACGTCCTTCCCATAGAATTCCGGGGGATATTTTATTAACAATGTCAAAAATTGTTTTCCTGGCATCCTTTCTCAACTCTTCATTGACTTTTTTGAAGGCCGCTTCAGGGTCGGATATACTCGTTTTATTCAATAACGGCGCAACCACCTGATTTATAAAAGAGTCATCAATGTTGATTGAAGATGTTTTATGCTTTTTTGCATTAAGTTTTGCCGGAAGGGACTTTATATTCCGGTTGCCTGCAATATCTTTTGCCACCGCATAAAAAATGTCCCCCTCTTTAACATCAAATGGGGCTGGAAAGAATACACGGTAAATTTCTGCGTCCGGTTTTTTTTTCGCCTGTGGTCCAGTTTGCATTTCCGGCACTGGAACCGCCTTAAACATATGATCATTAATCTTGACAAAAACCGAGTCGGCGTCCCTGGCCCTGAGCAGGGCAATGCCTGCGCTACCCTGATTTACAGAAGAAGGAGACTTTAAGACTTCAAGGATCGGAGGCACTGTATCAATTATTGAATTGATCTTATATTCAACCTCCTTTAAAAAGCCCGCTTTCGCCTTTATGACTATGACTGCCGGCCCATCGTCCAACTCAAGGTCCTTGGGACTCAATTGCAGTGTAAATGTCTTTTCCATGACATCAGCAGTATCCGTCAGCAGGTTGATTTGCTTCTCGTTTTGATTTACGGATATATCTATGGACCTTAAATTCTCGCCCTTAAGTGTGACGGTTTTATTAAGGGGCAAATAGTTGAAACTCTCCATCCCTTTAACCACGGGGTCAGGTAAAAAAAATAACTTATAGACGACATAAGCAATAACAAGTACGATAAACGGCAAAACCAGAAGCATGGCGATTCGACCAAACCCGTTTTTGATGCCTTTTTTATAACCTGAATCTTTCATGTACTTTTTCTCCTAAAATTACAAAATATAATTTTATAATAGAATAACCTAAAATTATGCCTTATTTTTGATAATTTTTACAAGCAAAATCTCCAAAATCGGCTAAAAATCAGACAAGATCTTAAATCTATTGTTTTAATTGACTTAACTACGCAAATACATTAATATTTTTATCATCATGCTCCCTTCCGTAAAAACCGTGGATTTTCTTGTAATTGGAGGCGGTGTCGCAGGATTAAGGGCCGCTATAGAGCTTGCCTCCAAAGGCAGTGTGATTGTAATTACCAAAGACAGGCCCACCGAAAGCACGACCGGTTATGCCCAGGGGGGGATTGCCGTTGCCTTAAGCGATGAAGATGAAGTATGTATCCATTACGAAGATACCATAAAGGCCGGTGATGGTCTTTGCAACGAAAATGCTGCGAAGGTCATGGTTGAAGAAGGTCCCGGTTATCTGCTTGAGCTTATGTCGTGGGGGGCGGATTTTGATAAAGAAGGAAGCAAGCTTTCGTTTACAAGAGAAGCCGCGCATACAAGAAGGAGAATACTTCATTCCCACGGAGACTCAACCGGTAAGGAAATCGAGCGTGTGCTCATTAACAAGGCGCGCTCGTTTCCTTCTATCTTAAGATATGATTTTGCGTTTACCCTTGATTTAATTGTTGAAAACAACAGATGTATCGGAGCTTCCGTGCTCAAAGGCGATAAAATAATTCACATTATTGCAAAGGCCGTAATCCTTGCGACCGGCGGGGCGGGAGAGCTTTTCTCAAGGTCTACAAACCCGATGATTTCAACAGGAGACGGTATAGCCATTGCTTACAGGGCCGGGGCATTAATAGTGGACATGGAATTCGTGCAGTTCCACCCCACAACGCTTTATTCCCCGGGCGCCCCCCAGTTTCTGATGACTGAAGCAATGAGAGGTGAAGGCGCGGTGTTAAAGAACATAGTCGGCAAGCGCTTTATGCCTGAATATCATGAAATGTCGGAACTTGCCCCGAGGGATGCGGTAACAAGGGCAATCGTCTCTGAGATGGTCAAGACGGAATCAAGACATGTCTACCTGGACCTCACTCACCTCGAGAGGGACTTTATAAAGAAACGCTTCCCTCTGATTTATACCACCTGTCTCCAATACAACATCGATATAACTGAAGACGTTATACCCGTGTGTCCGGCTGCCCACTATATTATGGGCGGGGTTCGGACTAATCTTGACGGGAAAACCAGTATCAAAGGCCTTTTTGCCGCTGGTGAGGTCGCATGCACGGGTGTGCACGGGGCGAACCGTCTTGCTTCGAACAGCCTGCTTGAAGGATTTGTATACGGAGCCAGGGCAGGCAAGGGAGCGGTAAGGTATGCTGAAAAGATAAAAGAACGCGATATTGATAAGACCCCATATAACAAGCATGTCACAGCGGCGGAAGAACAATCCGTTACAGCGTTTGATGCTGATAAAACAAAAAGTTCCTTAAGGCAGTTGATGTGGAACAAGGTCGGAATTATAAGATGTGAAAAATCATTGCGTTCCGCAAAAAACCGGCTTAATAAAAAGGACTTCATATTAAAAGAAACCTTCAATAACAGAAAAGGGGCCGAGTTGAAAAATATGCTGACAGTGGCAGGTTTGATTACCGACGCAGCACTTTTTAGAAAAGGGAGCGTAGGGGCCCACTACCGCTCGGATTTTACGGAACGGGGCGAAAACTGGCGGAAACATACTGTTTGCGTGAAGGGGGAAAAAACAGGGTGGATTGATTAATGTCCGTTAATTATATGGAGCAATATTATGCGTAAGGCGAAGATAGTGTGTACGATAGGGCCTGCAAGCAATTCAAAAAAGATCATTTATCGGCTGATAAAAAACGGGATGAATATCGCGAGGCTCAATTTTTCCTACGGGACTTACGAAGAGCACAAAAGAGCCGTCAATATCATAAGATCAGGCGCTCGCAAATATGATGCTCCCGTGGCAATTCTTCAGGACCTAAAAGGACTGAAAATAAGAATAGGACTTATAAAAAATGGGGCCGTCAAGGTCAAAGAGGGCTCCACACTGGCCCTCACCGCCAAAAAAATTACAGGTGATGGCAAGCAAATTCAGATCGCATATCCCCGTCTTGTCAGGGAACTGAAAACAGGAGACATTGTCCTGATAGATGATGGTCTGATACAGCTGACGGTTATACGAAAAGAAAAAAATATCTTAATCGCCAAAGTCATGGAAGGCGGCCTGTTAAAGGAGAAAAAGGGGGTCAATTTCCCGGGCGTCAGGATTTCAGGCCCGACTTTTACAAAAAAGGACATTGATGACCTTTCCCTGGGGATAAAATTAGGCGTTGACTATGTAGCCCTTTCATTTGTGCGTTCAAGGGCTGATATCCTCAGGGTTAAAAGGTGGCTGAAAAAAAATAATGAGGATGTGCCGGTAATCGCGAAAATAGAAAACAGACAGGCCATTGAAAATATCGAGGAGATTATCGATGCTTCGGATGGCCTGATGATAGCGAGAGGAGACCTCGGGGTCGAGGTTGCGCCCGAAGAAGTCCCCCTGATACAGAAGAGCCTGATAAACCGGTGTAATTCGGCCTTGAAACCCGTAATTACGGCCACCCAGATGCTGGAATCCATGACCGAACACACGCGTCCAACGAGGGCGGAGGCAGCGGATATCGCCAACGCAGTGCTTGACGGCACAGACGCATTAATGCTTTCCGCTGAGACATCTGTGGGCAAATATCCTGTTAAAGCCATTAGAATGATGGACACGATTATTAAATACACTGAAACACATAAAATCGGGGATTCCTACTCTGACATTATTGCAAAAAGCTTTGCTCAGGCTGTTGCCGGCGCCGCGTGCTCATCGGCAATGGCCATAAAGGCAAAGACAATTGTTACATTCAGCCAGAGCGGTTTTACCGCGCTTCTGGCGTCAAAATTCAGGCCGGTTGTCCCTGTAACGGCCTTTACAGTCAGCAATGAAATTCGCAGAAGGATGAATCTTTACTGGGGAATCGCGCCGCATGTAATGAAATTTCCCGGTAATACCGATGAGATGATCTCTGAATCAGAGAAAGCGCTTCTTCTAAAAGGAATCGTCAAAAAGGGAGACCCGATAGTAATTATCGCCGCCTCACCGTTTGCATTGGGAGGGAAGACTAATATAATGAAGCTTCACAAAGTAGGCGCTTAATCCTTTTCCACTTCCTTTTTATTGCCATTGTCTTTTTTTTCTTCTTCCTCTGACATAGGGCTGTAAAACGGGCTTCTTACAAAAGCCCTGTTAAAATATTGTGAGGCCTTATCCATTTGCTCCATCTCGTAATAAGCGTACCCGAGGAAATAAAATACAGCCGGGTCAGGATTATCAGCAACATATTCTTCCATCATTGTTATTGCCGTCTCTTTCTGCCCTTTATAATAAAGAGAATAAGCTTCTTTCAGGGCGTCTTCCTGCGCAAGGCTTAAGGAAAAAGACATCATTACCAATATTGCTGTTATCGCCGCAATAATTTTCATTACACCCTCCATCCAACTTATTCATTCAGAGACGTAATAAATAAGTCCTTAAGATTAACATCAATCGGTCAATAACTCAATGACTTAATCGTTTAATTGTTCTCCCTCATCTTCATCGTCTGCACCATCTGTAACATCTGCATCGTCTCCCACATCTTCCAGCTCTGCACCATCTTCACCGTCTTCCTCATCTTCTGGTTTCTTGTAGTTTTTAAGTTCTTCCTTCTGTCTTATTACAAGGTCCCTGTAAAATTGAGTTGAGTATACTGTCGGAACAGTTCCTTCTTTAAAGAATTCCACCATCTTCTCCGTCTCATCCGTGGCGAGAAGCCCGGTCAAGGGATCAATCATTGCAGTTACAATACCGTCGGGTATCTGAAAAGGTCTCTTCTGCCCGCTTCCGGAATTCCTGGAAAGGGCCTTCTTCATAAAAGAGACCCATATAGGCGCCGCCGCTCTTGAACCTGTCTCTTCTTCGCCTAATGTCCGGGCATTATCAAAACCTACCCACACGCCTGCTGTTAATTCATGGGTGTAGCCCATAAACCATGCGTCTTTATATTCATTGGTAGTCCCTGTTTTTCCGGCAACCGATCTTCTAAGGGCCCTTGCACGCCAGCCGGTGCCTCGTTTAACTACGTCATCGAGCATGGATGTAGTAAGATATGATGTTTCCGGGCTTATAACTCTATCACCCTCCGGCCGGTTATTCTCAATTACATTTCCAGCCGAATCCATAATATATTTAATTGCGATCGGTTCGGCTCTGATGCCCCCGTTGGCAAACACGTTATAAGCGGTTGTCATATCAAGCGGGCTTATGCTCAAACTGCCCAGCGCGAGTGTCAGGTTATGCGGGAAAGCCCCTTTGATACCTATTGCGCGGGCAAAACTGATGACTTTTTCTACGCCGACCTCTTCAAGCAGTTTTACTGTGGCTATGTTCTTTGAATATATAAGCGCCTCCCTCAGTCTTGTTGCCCCATGATATTTTTCATCATAATTTTCCGGTTCCCAGTCGCCGAATTCCTCGCTTTCGTAAATCAGGGGCTCATCTATTATTATATTTGCCGGAGTAAAGCCGGAATCCATCGCCGCCGCGAATATTATGGGTTTAAACGCCGAACCAGCCTGCCTGTTTGCAAGGACAGCCCTGTTAAACTCACTCTTCCTGAAATCATAACCTCCCACCAGCGCCCTTATATATCCTGTAGAAGGCTCTATGGCAACAACCGCTCCCTGTACTAAGGGCTGCTGTTCGAGCTTGAAAACAGGTTGTTTGCCGCTTATATCTTTTACTCGCACATTGATAATATCCCCCGGCTTTAATATATTTATAAGCCTGGTCTCTCTAAATTCTTTAACAAGATTCCCGCTGGAATCTATGACCCTGTTGCCCCACTTAGTGTCCCTGGAAAAGATTTTCCCGATAATGTCTTTTGTTTTGACCGTTGCCTGCGATGGAGATACCGTAAGCACTGTCGCCGTTAAGAGGTCTCCCGGCTTCATGACCGTCCTTTTGAACGGCGCTTTCCCCTCCATCTCCTCCTCCAGGTCGATGTCCTTGTGGCCTAAGGGACCTCTGAAGCCCTGTCTTTTATCAAGGTTCCTTAATCCCCTCTGAAGCGCGTCAACAGCGGCAATCTGCATGTCTTTATCCAATGTCGTATATACCTTCAGGCTTCCCTTATAAATCATTTCAACGCCGTATTCATCTTCAAGATATTTCCTCACATATTCAAGGAAATAACTCGGAGTATTCTTTTCATATTTTACGCTTGAGAGATACAGGGGCTGCTTGTACGCCTCTTCCACCTGCTTTCCGGTAATATATCCTTTGTCCTGCATCCTCTTGAGGGCAATATATTGCCTTGACTTGGCCTTGTCAAGATTACTGTAGGGAGAATACCTGCTCGGGGCCTTGATAAGACCGGCCAGGAGAGCGGCTTCGGCAAGGGTCGCATCTGAAACAGACTTGCCGAAATATGCCTTTGCCGCCATTTCAGCGCCATAGGCGCCGTGACCGAAATATATCTTATTAAAATAGAGTTCAAGGATTTTTTCTTTTGTAAGATTTTTTTCAAGCTTGAACGCAAGCAGTATCTCTCTCAACTTTCTGACAACAGTCTTCTCGGGAGAAAGAAAAACCACTTTCGCGAGCTGCTGTGTGATAGTGCTTGCTCCTTCTTTTATCCGACCAGCCTGAATATCCCGTGTTATGGCCCTTAAAATGGCTATAAAATCTATCCCTTTGTGAAGCCAGAACCTTGAGTCTTCAACGGCAACAACGGCTTTTATGAGATACTCCGGGATCTTTGAAATAGGGACATATTCACCCTTTTCAATCTTGAATTCACCGATCAGGCTTTCATCATCCGCGTAAATTTTTGTCCCTTGGACAGGCGCGTAGCCTTTGATCTCTTCTATTTTGGGGACTCCTTTGATAAGCGCCCAGAATCCGCCTAAGGCAATGCCGAAGCCCGCGATAATTACAAGGACTAAAGATTTGATTATCAGACTTTTCATATCATAAAATTTCTGCTGCGGTGTAGTTTATTCGGCGCTTGTTATAACTAATCCTCTATTGATATTGCCTCCACCGGACAGTTTTCAGCGGCAGCTTCACAGCATTCTGCAAATTCGCAGGCCCCGGGATCAACAACCCTGGATTTTTCATCAATGAGCTCAAAGACGCTCGGGCAGATTTCCGCGCAGTTCCCGCAGCCGATACATATTTCTTCATCAACTACAGGATTCACTATTTATCTTCTCCATAACCGCGGCGGCCAAAAGCGGAAACATTATCTCGTGGTGGCCTGTCAGGGCGTACGAGCTGCCTCCTGAAATGACCGGTCTTCTCAGGACATTTTCGCGGCACCTGTAATGCTGGATAAAGTCCATATTTACGGTTGTAAAATTCTTGACATCATATTTAAGATTCCTTGTGACGGCAATTGCCTTTAAAAACACCTCCGGAAGTATTACCGCTGAGCCGAGATTGATATAAACCCCTCCCTTAAGGGAGGATATGACGGACGCGAACAACCTGAAATCCCTCATGCTTCCTTCACCGGTAGATTTGCCGTCTGCTTCAGGGTGCATGTGGATAATATCAGTGCCTATAGCAACATGTACCGTTGCCGGAATGTCAAGCCTTGATGCAGCCGAAAGTATGCTTAAGTGTTTGTAGGGGGCTTTACGCTTCAACATATAATCGCCCACCGCTTTGCCAATTCCGAGTCCCTTTTTTACGCCGTTATTGATCGCCTTATTCAGTTCCCTGCCCGTTTCATCCGCCATGCCGAAGGTGCCTTTGCACAGCTCAACGTCCACATCCTCCGAGGTATGACCCATCAGGCCGAGCTCAAAGTCGTGAATAACGCAGGCGCCGTTCATTGCAACGGCTGTAATAACATCCCTTTCCATCAGGTTGATAATGACCGGGGAAAGCCCCACCTTTATCGGATGGGCCCCCATGCCGAGGACCACAGGCCTGTCCTTCTTTCTCGCCTTGATTACAGCGCTGACAATTGCCTTGAAATCTCTGACGGCAAGTATCTCCGGAAGGCTGTCGAGGAACTCCCTGAATTCTCCCTTGTTAAAAGGCGTTCCGGCTTCATCAAGCCTGACTTTGCTTTTTCTCGACTTTAACTTGCAGGTTTTTACGCCCTTTAATGATATCGGCTTATATTTCCCGGCCACACAAAAATATAACTTGCATGGGATTAATAGTCAAGAGAATGAGGGAAATGTATTGTTTAATATATTGCAGCATGAGTAATGGTGTATAATTAATTAACGAAAAAACAGTGAGGTTTAATAAATTGCCGTATTTGCCGATTCTATGCTGTCTTACTGGACAATAGTATCAAGACTATCCGGAATCGTGTTCATTTTAGCGGGAATCCGGACTTTTCTGAGGGTTTGAATACATAACCATGTTCAGCTTAAAAAATTTAATAAGACCAACGATTACCAGAAAAATCCTGATCGGGTTTATGACTGTATCTCTTGTGCCTGTATTATTTGTCGGATATGTAACTTATAAGACATCGGAAAAAGAGATCAAAAAAGAAGCACTTAAGAATTTACTGGCTTTTGCCGAGAGCAAGGACGTTTTGTTTAATGCGTATATTATGGGAAAAAAGAGAGATGCGAGAGAACTTGCTTTGACGCCAACTGTTATCAGTATGTCGGAAAAGCACCATGATGCCTTCCATGTCGGCGAAGCGGATTCCCGGGAATATACTGCTATGGAAAGAAAACACAGAAAATATTTCATGGACTTTATTAATAAATTTAAATACCATGACCTCTTGTTTGTTGATACCGCCGGCAATATTTTCTTTACAGTAAAAAGAGAAGATGATCTTGGCACTAATTTATATACCGGGACTTATAAGGATACATGGCTTGCTAAAACTTACCGCCAGGTAATGGAAACAAAAGAAATAAACGTATCTGATTTTAAACATTATCTCCCTTCCAATATGCCTGCTTTATTTATTGTCACTCCTGTATTTAGTGAAGGAAATATTATCGGTGCAGTTATATTGCAGATAAGCAATGAAGATATCAACGAAGAAGTACAGAACTATATAGGATTGGGCAAGACAGGTGAAATAGTTATTGCTTCAAGAGAAGGCAATGAGGCTGTATTTATAGCTCCTCTCAGACATGACACTGAAGCGGCATTTAACAGACGCGTGCGTATAGGCTCGGAAGAGGCGCTGCCGATCCAGAAGGCCATCCAGGGAGAAAACGGGTCAGGACTATCTGTTGATTATCGAAATAAAGAGATACTGGCTGTATGGAGATATCTGCCCTACGTGAGATGGGGGATGGTTGTAAAAATAGACGCTGATGAAGCGTATGAGCATATCTACAATATCAAAAAATGGACAGCCATAGTTGGGGCTACGACAATAATTCTTGTGACATTGCTGGCTATTCGTATCTCCAGGACGATTACTAATCCTGTAAGGGCATTGCATAAAGGAAGTGAAATAATAGGAAGCGGCAATCTTGATCATAAAGTGGGTACCGATGCAAAAGATGAAATCGGTGACCTGTCCCGCTCCTTTGATGAAATGACGATCAAATTAAAAGACTCCCGCATGATGCTGGAAGATGAAATCACCGAGCGCAAAAAAGCAGAGCGCCAAATCAAAGAAGCGCTCAAGGAGAAGGAAATCCTTTTGCAGGAGATACACCATCGGGTCAAGAATAATATGATGGTAATAACAAGCCTGCTCCAGCTGCAGTCCAAAGGTATCAAAGAGAAACAGTACAGGGAAATGTTCAGTGACAGTGTTAACCGGATAAATACAATGGCCATTATACATGAGAAAC
>JAUVPO010000180.1 GCA_030598625.1 Deferribacteres bacterium
CTCCCAAAAAAGAGTTGTCTCTGTTTGATTCAACGTGCATAATCGTTGGAATCATTATAGGTGTCGGCATTTACGAAACAGCCCCGATCGTGGCAGCGAGCATGGGGGGTTGGGCGGGTACAATGGGTATCTGGCTGGCCGGCGGTCTGCTGGCGATGACAGGGGCGCTGTGCTACGCGGAACTGGCCACCGCTTATCCTCGCGAGGGGGGAGATTACGTCTATCTGAGCCGCGCGTACGGTAAGTTGTCAGGTTATCTTTTCGGCTGGTCGCAGCTGGTTATCATTCGACCGGGGGATATAGCCCTCTTGGCTTTCGTCTTTGCCAGGTATGCCGAGACACTTTATGCCCCGTTTGAAAATAGTCGCCTGTTGTATGCTGTGGCGGCTGTTGCTGTATTGACGGCAATTAACATCCTGGGCGTGAAGGAGGGTAAATGGACGCAAAACGTTTTGACCTTGATCAAGGCATTAGGACTGCTGGCCATCGTTGCCGCAGGAATGTTGATGCCTGGTGCGTCTGCAACAGTCGAACCTGCATCCTTCACGATGGGAGGACTTGAACTCGCCCTTATCCTGGTGCTGTTCACTTTTGGCGGCTGGAATGAAATGGCCTATGTTGCTGCAGAGATAAAACGGCCTCAGAAAAATATTGTCCGCGCCTTAGTGATCGGGACCTCTGCAGTTACAGTGCTATATGTGCTGGTCAACGGCGCTTTCCTATACGCACTTGGGTATGCAAAGATGGCATCCTCAAATGCAGTGGCCGTAGAAACAGTTGCAACGGTGCTCCCTGATATGGCAGGCAGAGCAATCAGTATACTTATATGCATCTCAGCGCTTGGGGCCGTCAACGGTCTCATATTTACCGGCGCGCGCATTTCATACGCACTGGGCGCTGAGCACTCAGCGTTCCGGGGCCTGGGTATATGGAATGGGCGCTTAGGCACGCCGGTGTGGGCCCTTGTTACACAGGGCTGTCTGAGCATGGCTATTGTCATTTTCGCCGGTTCTTTTATCGATACCATACTTTACACGGCACCGGTGGTATGGGTGTTCTTTTTTGCTACGGGTCTGTCCGTCTTCGTGCTAAGGCGCAAAGAGCCCCGCACTCTACGCCCCTACAAGGTCACCGGCTACCCTGTGACGACGGTTATTTTTTGTGCCTGCTGTATTTTCATGTTATACAGCTCCGTGTCGTACGCTCTGGCGTACAAACCAAAAGGAATAGTAAGTTTATCAGGCGTCCTTTTGGCGGGATTGGTTGTATACTGGTTTACCGGTGTACGCAGTTCGGCAAACGCTAAAAGCTAAAAATCCCCTACTTATTCATCCTGTCAAGGAATTCTTTATTGTTCTTTGTTCCGGAAATCTTGTCGAGAAGGAACTCCATGCTTTCAACGGGACTGAGCGAATGAAGCACTTTTCTCAATATCCATATCCTCTGAAGCATACTCTTTTCCACGAGCAGTTCTTCTTTCCTTGTGCCGGACGCGTTAATATTAATGCTTGGGAATATCCTCTTATCTACGAGTTTCCTGTCAAGATGCAACTCCATATTGCCTGTGCCCTTGAATTCCTCAAAAATGACATCGTCCATCCTGCTGCCTGTATCAACAAGGGCCGTTGCAATAATTGTCAGACTGCCTCCTTCCTCGATATTCCTCGCCGCTCCAAAAAACCTCTTCGGTTTCTGAAGCGCGTTGGAATCAAGACCGCCTGAAAGGACTTTGCCGCTGGCCGGTATCACCGCGTTATACGCCCTCGCCAGCCTTGTTATCGAATCAAGAAGTATGACAACGTCTTTCCTGGACTCAACAAGCCTCTTGGATCTTTCAATAACCATTTCAGCAACCTGGAGATGCCTCTGGGGAGGCTCGTCAAATGTCGAGCTTATTATCTCCGCGTCAACCTGTCTCTTCCAGTCGGTGACCTCTTCAGGTCTCTCATCTATAAGGAGGATGATCAGGTGGGCATCCGGGTGGTTTTTCTTTACTGCCTTCGCTATGGACTGGAGGAGCATTGTCTTGCCTGTCCTCGGCGCTGCAACCACCATCCCCCTCTGCCCCAGACCTATCGGGGTAACCAGCCCCATTATCCGTGTAGAGTATACTTCCTTCTTGTATTCAAGGTTTATTGGATCCGTAGGATAATAAGGGGTAAGGTTGTCAAAAAGCGGCCTTTCAATGCTCTCATCCGGGGGCTCATGGTTTACTGCCTCGACCTTGAGAAGGGCAAAATATCTTTCACTTTCTTTTGGCGGTCGTATCTGTCCGGTTACAAGGTCTCCGGTCCGTAAATTAAACCTTCTAATCTGAGACGGTGAGACGTATATGTCATCCGGACCCGGCAGGTAACTGTAATTGGGTGAGCGGAGAAATCCGAAACCGTCAGGCAGAATTTCAAGCACGCCTTCCCCGAAAATCAGTCCTGTTTTTTCAGTCTGGGCCTGCAGTATTGCGAAAATAAGGTCCTGCTTCCTGAGCCCCCTTGCCCCGTCAACACTTAGTCCTTTAGCCACTTTTGTCAGCTCGTCTATTGTCTTGTCTTTTAAATCAATAATATTCATGCTCTCTCCTTGATTTCTTGTTTTGTTTGCCATGGAGTTATAACTTCCTTTTTAGCGGGAACACATATCTTTGAAAATAAATATTGTTTTGGAGGTCTTAACCTTTCAGCCTAACTCGGGATTGTAAAAACGAAGAATTGTTATACAAAATATTAAAATAGTTTTTTGTTTTTGTCAATAGGCAACTTGCCCTGTATAAAAACTCCTTTAATTTGAATGGCTGCTGAGCTTTTCCCGGCCTTGTGTATATAACGACACGCGGGATACAAATCTTTAGGGTAGTTGCTTTTTTTTCTTAGTCCCGTCAAAATAAATCCCGATGGCCGAAAACAATCATACAGAAGAAATAGTAATCTTCATCACCGCACCTAATGAGGATGAGGCGGCCAGGATTGCCCGGTCCCTGGTAGATGCAAGGCTTGCAGCCTGTGTGAATATTATAAAAGACATCCGCTCTATCTACACCTGGCAGGGGAAAGTGGAGGATGATTCAGAAGTCCTCATGATCGCAAAGACGGTAAAGAGACTTTTTGCCCCCCTGTCGGCAAAGGTAAAAGAGATGCACAGCTATGACGTTCCCGAGATTATAGCGCTTCCGATTACGGACGGCTCTGAAGATTATCTTAAATGGATTAAGGCGTCGACCGGATAACGGGAATCAGGACAACCCGAACTCCTTTTTGAGCCACTTCTCAAGTTTTTCAGTCAGCGGATACATCCCCGCTATACATTCCGATTGTGTGCATTGCATCGCTTCTCGCATTAAATCTTCGGGAATGTTGTCAAGATATCCGACCGTTTGACTCATAGCATGTTTGAGCTGCATAATCAACAGGGTCGGCTTGTCTTTGACAAGATCGATATAAAGCATGTAACCATAAGTAATATCGATTTTATTTTCAGGTCCATCGCCGGAAGAGATGCGGGGTTCCAGGAAAATTTTCGGGGTTACATCCCACCTGATGTTTTCAATAAAATATTTACTTTTTTTTAGGTCAGCAATGCTTAAATGTTCCATGCGATATATTATAATTTAAAAAGTCTTTTTTTGTTTATAATTATTGAAAAAGGAGGCCGGATTATGAGCTGCCTGTTCTGCAGGATAATAGATAAAGAGATTCCTTCAAAGATAATTTACGAGAACGAACAGGTCCTTGCGTTTGAGGACACAAACCCTCAGGCCCCGACGCACATACTTGTAGTCCCTAAAAAACACATTTCAACATCTCTTGAGATATCCGGGGGGGACAATGAATTGATCGGCCTGATGTTTCAGGCGGCAAACAAGATCGCAAAGGACAGAGGCGTTGCCGAAAGAGGCTTCAGGCTTGTCATGAACTGCAACCAGGAAGCAGGGCAAACGGTTTTCCACATTCACCTCCATCTTCTTGCGGGCAGAAGAATGTCCTGGCCGCCGGGGTAAAATCCGTAATCCATGAACCACAAAAAACCCCTGATTGAAATTTACAATACTCTTTATAACACCTTCGGCCCTCAACACTGGTGGCCGGGAGATACTCCCTTTGAAATAGCTGTCGGCGCCATTCTTACACAGAACACAAACTGGGGAAATGTTGAAAAGGCGATTGAAAATCTAAAAAAAGACAATGTCCTTGACGCGGAGATATTGCACAAAATGTCTCACAAAAGGCTTGCTTCCCTGATCAGGCCCGCAGGTTATTTCAATATAAAGGCAAAGCGGCTCAAAAACTTCCTGGCTTTTCTTTGCAATCATTACAATGGGAGCATGAAAAAAATGGGGACCGGGGACACGCATATTCTCAGAGAAAACCTTCTTAATGTCAACGGCATCGGCCCTGAAACAGCGGATTC
>JAUVPO010000147.1 GCA_030598625.1 Deferribacteres bacterium
TCAAAGGCAGTATCTATATCCCCGGAGAACAGGAAAACCGTGCTCCATTATTCCAAGCTCGCATCTAAGGCAAATAAAACCGAGGAGGCCAAAACGGTCCTTTCAAAATTAATCGAGAAAGACCCCTCGGATATCGACGCAAAAAAAACCCTGGGCATGATTTATCTCCAGGACAAGCAATATCATAATGCATGGGATTCGTTACTGCCTTTTATCGATGAAGCCATGACGCTCCAGAATTGGGATGATGCGCTTGAAATGCTGGATTACTTTAAGGAAGCGCAGTCAGAAGCGGTAAAGCAGCGTCTCGAAGCCATACATAAAGCCAAGGGCGGAGGGGAACTTCCCCCTGAAGCGCTCCAATCCACTGAATTCTTTGATTCAGATAAAACCAAGTCGGATTTTTATTCCCAGCAGGGGCTCACGGATGAAGCCACACAAAAATATAAAGACATGGTGTACGAATCCACCGATGATTTAGTGGACTCACTTCTCGATATGGGTCTCAAAGAACGGTCTGCAATGGGTTACGCCATGGTTGCATCAGATTTTTTAAAAAACGGGGAGCTGGATCAGGCCAAAGAATTTTTTCTTAAATCAATTGATGTAGATCCTAATAATATAACCACGCTTGTCGGCCTGAGCAGCGTATCGGAAAAAACCAACAACCTGGAAAAGGCATTGGAATACTTATCAAAGGCCGCTGCATTAAAACCCGACGACGGGGCAATCAAAAAAAAGATGGAGGAACTTGAAAACGCCAAGAGATCTTCCGTCTCATCCCCTGAAGCGCTTAACGCAAAAAAGGCAGAGGCGGATTTTTTTGCCCAGCAGGGACTCACAGATGAAGCCATAACCATATATAAAGAAATTCTTTCGGTTTCCCCTGATAATGCCGAGGTCAAGCAGGCCCTTAATGCCCTGGCTCCTACAGAGAGCGCCGGAGCGGGTCCCGCAGTCAGTGCGGATGACGCCATAGACGACATATTAAGTGAAATGGAGGACAAAGGTCCGGTCGATTATAACGCCCACTTTCAGTCAGGAGTTAAACATAAACAGGAAGGCTCACTGGAAAAAGCGATAAGGGAATTTCAAATAGCATCTAAAGATCCGGACAAAACCGTGCGAAACTCCCGCATACTGGCCGTTTGTTATGTTGAGAACAGTTCTTATTCCAACGCGATCAGTGAACTTGAAAAAGTCACTCAGTCCATGTCCCCCGATGAAAACGCATATCTTTCCGTTCTCTATGAACTGGCCAATGCATACTCAAAGAACAGCGACATTGACAAGGCACGCCAGACCTATGAAAAAATTCAGGCAAAAGACCCTGTCTTCAAGGACGTAGCAGCAAAATTAGAGAGTTTAAAAGACGCCCCCGCAGCAAGGCCCTTGCCAACAGCCGCCCCTGAAAGGCCCAAGGCAAAGAAAAAAGACAGGATATCATATTTATAGGAACACATTTATCCTGTGCAACTCACTTAATTAATTCTTTCTTTTGATTAAAATTCGAATTTGTGCAATAATATGTGGTAATGCACGCTTGCGTAATCTTGCATTTTACATTTTATATTTTATAATTTATAATTCAGTCATTCATGGACCACTTAGATTTTTATAATTTAAAAGAAAACCCCTTTTCCAACGTCGTTGACAACAGATTTTATTTCAACAGCACCCAGTTTTCTGACGCACTCGTCAGACTCAAATATGCCGTAGACACAATGAAGGGGCTTGCCGTGCTGGTCGGTGATGTCGGCACCGGAAAAACCACTCTCGCGAGAAGAATGCTGGAAGAGCTTGATGAAGACAAATACGAAGCCGCCCTTTTAATCGTACTTCACACATCTGTTACAACGGACTGGCTAATGAAAAAAATCGCCTCCCAGATCGGTGTAGAAAATGTCGCGGACAACAAGCTGGAGATCCTGGGTCAGGTGATGGCAAGGTTGCGTTCAATTAATAAGTTAGGATTAAAAACCGTTGTGCTTCTGGACGAAGTGCAGATGCTCAAATCAAAGGAAATCATGGAAGAATTTCGCGGGCTGCTCAACATGGAAATCGAACAGGGGAACCTGCTGACCCTTGTATTATTCGGGTTGCCCGAGCTTGAAGATACCCTGTCAACGGACGCGCCTTTAAAACAGCGAATAGCCGTAAAGTACAGATTGCTGGGTTTTGATCAATCCATGACGTTTGAATATATCATACACAGGCTCAGTGTCGCCGGCTGCAATGAAAAAATCTTCACAGAAGACGCAACCAGATTTATTCATCTTTATTCAAACGGTATTCCGCGAATAATAAATACGCTCTGTGAGAACGCTATTTTCGAGGGTTTTCTTATTAAGGAAAAACCTATTGAAAAGGCTATCATTGACTCCGTCGCCCTGAACCTCGATTTAAAACCTGGAGACAGCGCCGCCTGATTCAGGCATTAGCTGTTATATTAAAAACTCACCCTTCTACCGGGATCCGAAAATCAAGCTCTCCCAGAGATGGATTCCTTAACAGCTTTTTAAGTTTAACTTTAAACTTATATTCACCCGCCAGTATTTGAATCTCTGACTGATACCAGAAACCGTTTTCCTGTTCCCTTGGCTCATCATATGCTATCTCGACCCTGGCGGCGGATGAACTGACTATCTGTTTTACCGGCAAGAGCGTTGCCCTTTCAATATAAATCTCTTTGTTTTCCGCCCGTATTATATAATTGTCTTTTTCACTGCGCATGACTCCGTCTCTCATATGGTCCCACCAGAAAACGGCGTTATAGAATTCACTGCCGAGATTTTTCAGGTTTTTGCCTCCCTTTCCCGATAAAACATATAACTCTCCATCCTTTATTACAAAGTCTCTCACGAGCATTCCCATTTTATAGATTCTCATATGCACCCATCCGGGCCTTTTAACCAGTATCGCTGCATTTACAAAACCAAAGGGCACTTCATTTTTTTCTATCCTGATATCTGCAATTGCCTTTAGGACATCGATATCTTTCCCGGCTTTTACAATGATCTCTTCAAGTGACAGTTCCGTTTCCTCAAAAAGCGGAGGAGGGGCAACCTTCGGTTTTGGGGCACATGCAAAGAGAATAAATACTGCGCTAAAACAAAAGCATTTCAACAGCTTCTTCAACGTTTTTTACTCCTGTAATCTCAATGTCCTTTTCCTCAAATTTATTTAAATTATTGGCGGGCACAATGCCTTTCTTAAATCCCAGTTTTACGGCTTCCCCGATCCTGGTTCCCGCCTGTCCTACTGCTCTCAGCTCTCCCGACAATCCCACTTCCCCAAACGTGAAAATTCCCGTATCTATGGCCTGATTTTTAAACGATGACGCAATGGCCCCAGCAATTCCCATGTCTATAGCAGGCTCCCCTATGCTCAATCCACCTACCACATTAACATAAATATCCATTCCGCTGAGACGCATCCCGATACGTTTATCAAGAACCGCTACTAAAAGATTCACCCTGTTATAATCCACCCCGAGCGCAGTCCTCCTTGGCACCCCAAGGCTCGATGGTGATACCAGCGCCTGAATCTCTACCAGCAGGGGCCTCGTGCCTTCAAGGCTGACAGTGACGACAGAACCCGGAACATTTGTCGGTCTTTCAGAAAGAAAAAGCTGTGAGGGATTATCCACCTCTTTAAGTCCCGACTCCATCATCTCAAACACTCCAATCTCATTTGTAGGGCCGAACCTGTTTTTAACGGCCCTGAGTATCCTGAATGGGTTGCCTTTATCGCCTTCAAAATACAGCACTGTGTCGACAACATGTTCAAGGACCTTTGGCCCTGCTATGGCCCCTTCTTTTGTAACGTGCCCTATTATAAAGAGGGGGATGCCCCGTTTTTTTGCCAGAAACATCAGCTTCGTCGCACACTCCCTGATTTGACCGACCGATCCGGGCGCAGAAGATATCTCAAGAGAGAAAATCGTCTGAATTGAATCAATTACTATGACCTGCGGATTGATCTCCCGGGCCACTGAAATTATTCCTTCAAGGGATGTTTCAGGCAGTAGAATAATTTCCCCGGATGTTATTTGAAGCCGTTCAGCCCTCATCTTTACCTGCTCGGGAGACTCCTCACCTGAAACATAAAGCACCTTGCCTAACTTTGCAAGACCTCTTACCGACTGTAGAATAATAGTGGATTTCCCGATACCGGGGTCTCCGCCGATCAGTACAACTGAACCCTTAACAACACCGCCCCCTAAAGTCCTGTCCAGTTCCCCGATACCAGTGGAATGCCTGCCGCCGGTTGAAGCTGATATTTCCGAAAGCGCGACAGGCCGAGCTGTCTTTTGTCCTTTGAGTTTTGAAACGTGTTGTTCTTCCGTAAAACTGTTCCACGCATTACAGTCAGGACACTTGCCCAGCCACTTCAGACTTGAATAACCACAGCTCTGGCATTGAAAAAGGCTTTTGGGACGAGGCATACGCTATTATACCACTTAGTTCAAACAGTTCAAGCTGATTAAACTATTATTAAGCCATGTTGACTTTAAGGGTAGAATTCTGTTACTTTTTTAGACTTATCGTTATCGTTTTTCATTTCCGGCGGTGTAGCTCAGTCGGTCAGAGCACGCGGCTCATATCCGCGGCGTCGCTGGTTCGAGTCCAGCCACCGCCACCAACATCATTTCAATTCCCGGTGCCATTATTTCCAAAAAATCTGATATATATCATAATCAGAGTGTTAGATACATGATATATATAACTATAGAGGGATCATGAAAAAAACGGTCTTTATTACGGTCATGATATTAATAGCGTCTTTTTCTTCTGCTGAAGAGAACAAAATTGCTTCTTCTGAAAAAAGTTCTAATACGGGAATCAAACAAACCATTGAATCCGGAAAGCATGAGATATTTGATTTCAAAAAAGTCAGGGTCGATCAATTTATAGGGCCTGATGTATGCGAGGGATGTCACTCCGAAATATACGAACAGTGGAACGGCTCCATGCACAGCAGGGCCTTTACTGATCCCCTCTGGCAATCGGCAACAAAGCTGTTTTTCAAGGAAGCGACCACAGACGATGAACTCCTTGAGATGAAGGCATGTGTAAAATGTCACACGCCGCTTGGTTTCCGTTCGTATTCCATAACTTCCCCGGCTGATGATTATAACAAGCTCGCAGCGCTCCCTTCTCAGGGGATTTTCTGTAACTGGTGCCATAATATCAGTGAAGTAAAACATTTAGGCGATGCGGCTTATGAGGTAACGCCCGGAGGGGGAGAAGACGACCCGTCAACAATGCTCGGCCCTTTTAAAGACTCTGATTCACCTTATCATCCCACGAGTTATTCAGATCTGCATACCAGGTCCGAGTTCTGCGGGCTGTGTCACAA
>JAUVPO010000269.1 GCA_030598625.1 Deferribacteres bacterium
TAAACTTGAGTCAGTCCCCGAAATAGTTGCTCTTGCTTTATACCAATATACAACAACCACCGCCCCTTCAATAGGTTCTTTCGTATCAGCATCTATTACTTTTCCGCTGAATGCAGCGCCAAAAGCTGATGTGTTGATTAATATAAATGAAATAAGCAGTAAAGTTATTGTTTTATAATTGATTTTTCCGGTATAATCCATTTTTTAGAAAAAGCTAATCCTCTAAATCCCGTTAGTATCTTTAATAAATTCAATATAGTAAGAACGTTCTGTTCCATCCTGTAATTTAAACATTTCATATACAACAAGCCCATCTTTTCCTTTTTGCATTGTGATGCTTTCCATATCCTGAACTATTGTAGGAAGAATGGACTGCATCAATTCAAAATTATATCTAAACATGTCTTTGGAATTTTCAGTAAAATAAACCACCGCCCCTTCAACATCCTGATTCCCCAGCGCCGTCTTCATAGCATTCCACTTGGCCTGAAGCAATGCATCAAGGTCTGTCTGATTAATCACAACGATAGCAATCGTATCAGCATAAGTCATCCCCTGATCATCCGTGACCGTAATCGTCGGATAATAGACACCTTCCGTTTCATAAGAAACGCTCATGTCATCGAAAGTATAGCCCCAGTATAATCAACTACATCATCCCCTTCATAATCAAAATCATAGCTTGCAACTGAATTTGGAATGTTTGTCGAAACCGATAAATACATTGTCAACGGCACTATACCGGATTCAATATTCCCTCTCACATTTTATTATATTCAGATTTAACAGAAAGTTGTGAATTTTATACGTTAGCGAGGAGATACTACGGAGTCGTGGCGCGGTCTTCCCTGTTTTCTTTAACGAGGGTTATTTTCGTGCCGCTCATTGTCCTTTCAACTTTCATGTCGTCAAGGTATGCTTTAATCCCACCAATGTCGACATCCGCCACAGTCAAATCTTCCTGCGAGGTCATAATCTCAATCGAAAAGATATTTTCCTTAAGCATAAATTTAAGACGGCAGCCTTCCGGCGGCGCCCCGTCCCGTTCAAGAACACGGGCAAACAATTCAACCAGCGCAATCTGCAACTGCCCTGTAGTCCTTGACGGAATGTTAAAGTGCAGGGCAATCTGCTCAAGCGATTTAACGGCCACCAGTTCCGCCTTTGCGGCAGGCGGGATCATTATGTCAAAGGACGGTTCTTCAAGTCTTTTCAGACGCTGACGTTTATCCCCGAATATCACTTCTTTTGTTTTGTTTAAGGGATCTTTATGTATTTCTTTGTGATAAAGCCCTTTGATAACATCAATCAATATCTGATCATCGGCAAGCTCAAGCAGGCTGAACCCAGTCTCTACAGCGCCTGACGAATTAAGCATGCTTACTATGTTGTCAAGTTCTTCACGACCGATGGAAAGCGATTCCGGGAGGTTTGAAAACTCGGTTTCATCGCCGCTTCCGCACAGGTTATGGAGGAAATTGAGAGAAGGTTTCCTTAGAGCAAATTTCGGGACATGACTCTTTAACCGGGACGTCCAGTGTGTATAAATTTTCCCCGTTGTGACCTCTTTGAGGTATATCTCCCGGAAATCGTCTTCAGAGAATGTCCCGCCCGACTGCCTCACCGCCTGGGCAAAGCTCTTGATATAGGAAGGGTTTCCGTCAAATATATCAACAAACCCAAGCAATTCCTCGCCGATATTTATGCCGTACATCCTGCAAAGCGATTCAAAATATTTGACGGCGTTATTTCTGTTAAGGCTTGTCAAACTGAATAATTCAAGGTCTTTGCCGAATGACGTATCCTCAAAAAACATCTTGTGAAGTTCAGACTGTGAGCCTGTAAAGATATAAGGGGCAAACCTTGAATTGATGGAATTTTCAAAGTGCATCCAGAGGTCCCTGTTTTCTCCCGGATCAAGTTCATAGAATTTTCTTGTCTTGTGAAAATCGTCTATCATTGCAACGACCGGGGTGTCTGTGCTCAGATAACAGCGGTACGGGACTGAAAGGGCAAATAAAAAGAGATTTATCGGCCTGTTTTTCTCTTTAATCCGCAGATAATCATCCATAATATCTGCAGCCCACTGCGCTTCCAGGTCTTTTGCCATCTGAACTATATCTTCCAGGTAATAAATGTCCGTATTGATCAGGGAGTAATCCTTATTAAGGAAAGCAAGTCCCTGAAGTATAAATTTACAGATGTAATCCTTAGAAAAATCTTCCACGGAAGCAAACGATGTGTTTATTGAGTAGAAAAAAGGAATGGCATCATTCTGATGCCGGAACAGACGGTTAAACAATTGCCTCAAAAGCTCTGTTTTGCCGGTCCCGGATTTCCCTGACAGGAAAACACTGCTTGCGTCCCCGGCCCTCGCCTCTGAAGCAATCCCCAGAAGGGTCTCAAGTTCATTTTTCCTGTTAAAATAGTTTCTTTCCGCAAGCATATTTAAAGTCATGATAAATCCAAAACATTTAAAGTTTGTTTATAAATTGCTATTTTTTATTTTTGTCATGCCCGAAGTCTGTAATCGGGCATCCAGAACCTATTGAAAAAACTGGATTCCGGCTTAAATACTACCGGAATGACAGACATATACATTGACTTTATAAACAGACAATGTTAATTGATA
>JAUVPO010000150.1 GCA_030598625.1 Deferribacteres bacterium
AGAAACCCAAAACACCTTATTCCTTAGTTTGTAAACTGATTTTATGTAAAACTGTAAAACGGTTAAGGGAATGTAAGGAATACCGACACAACTAAAGAATCGTTCAATTCCGGCGATAATATCTAATGCCTTATTAATCCACCCGGAACTGAATACTTACCTCCCCCCGATTCTTTTACTTGAACCCTTTTACCCTGAACCTTATAATTAACTTACTATGGATGTAATCACGTCTCATTTAAACGCTGATTTCGACGCCCTTGCCTCAATGGTGGCGGCAAAGAAATATTACCCTGACGCAGTCCTTGTGTTCCCCGGCTCCCAGGAAAAAAGCGTGCGTAACTATCTGTCCGCATCGCACATCTCCCCGGATATAAAAAAAATTAAAGAATTAGACTTTCAGGAGATCACGCGATTAATACTCGTTGATGTTAAAAGTCCGGAGAGGATCGGCAGGTTTTCGGAACTGTTGGAAAAAAAGGGGATGATAATTCATATATACGATCATCACCCGTTTTCACCGGAAGACATAAGAGGACAAAGAGAGATTGTAGAAACCGTCGGGGCCACAACAACAATTTTTACTGAACTGTTTCAGAAAGACAGTATTGAAATATCCCCCATTGAAGCCACAATACTCATGCTCGGGATTTACGAAGAGACAGGCTCCCTTATTTTTTCTTCCACAACGGTAAGAGACCTCTCAGCCGCTGCATATCTCCTTAAAAGAGGGGCCAATTTAAATGTCGTCTCAAATTTCATAAGCAGGGAGCTCGGACCGGAGGAGATTGACCTTCTAAATGAATTAGTGCATTCCGCAAAAGATTATGTAATCCATGATACAAGGATAAAAATATCAAGGGCTTATAGAGAAACCTATATCGGGGATATTGCTTTTTTGGCGCATAAGATAAAGGAGATGGACGATATTGATGCGGTTTTCCTCCTTGTAATGATGGAGAACAGGGTCCAGGTCATAGCAAGGAGTCATACCCCCGAAGTAGATGTTTCCGAGATATTGCATGTATTCGGCGGAGGCGGTCATTCACAGGCATCTTCAGCAGTTGTAAGGGACATGTCTCTGGATGAGACAGAGAACAAACTCCTGGATGCCTTAAAAAAGATGATCCATCCTACAAAAACAGCAAAAGATATAATGACAAGTCCCGTGATGACTATCCCGTGGAACAATACGATAAAGACGGCGGAAAAATCCATGACAAAATACGGAGTAAATGTTTTGCCTGTCCTTAAACAGGACATTTTTTTCGGACTCTTATCCAGAGAAGCCGTTGAAAAGGCCCTGTTCCACGGCTTCGGTAAAAGTAAGGTTCATGAATTCAGTACAACAGAACCCCCGACTGTATTACCGTCGACATCAATAAGCATAATTGAGTCACTCATGATAGAACAAAACCGGAGATTCATGCCCGTCATAGAGAAAAATAAAATAGTAGGAGCTATAACAAGGACTGATCTTTTACGTTCACTTTACGAAAGCCTGTTAAAGAAAACCAGGATTAGTACCAGCGAAAAATTAACTGAAAAGCCCTCGTTACACAAAAATCTTTCATCAACCTTAAGATCCATGTTCCCGCCGGAAATATTCAACCTGCTTAAATTATCAGGAGAAATAGCCAAAGACTTAGACTTCTCCGCCTATCTTGTCGGCGGCTCTGTAAGAGACCTCTTACTAAGTGAAACAAACCTTGACATAGATATCGTAATTGAAGGCAACGGGATAACTTTCGCCCAGGCGCTTGGCAAAAAACTTAACGTAAAAGCAAAGATCCACAAGAGGTTCGGCACTGCGGTCGTAATAACCGATTTTTTGAAATTTGACGTTGCCACGGCGAGAACAGAGTACTACGAGTCTCCTGCCGCCCTGCCAAAAGTGGAAATGTCATCAATAAAAAAAGATCTGTACAGAAGGGATTTTACAATAAATACATTGGCGATAAAATTAAATCCGGACCATTTTGGACAGCTTATTGATTTCTTTGGCGGACAAAGGGACATTAAGGAAAAGACCTTAAGAATACTCCATAATCTCAGCTTCATAGAAGACCCTACCAGGGCATTCAGGGCCATAAGGTTCTCCGAGCGGTTTGGCTTTAACATAAGCAAGCATACGATAAATTTAATAAAGACAGCAGTGCGTATAAATCTTTTCGATAAACTAACAGGCACGAGAATTTATGATGAACTCAATCTCCTGTTCCTTGAAACAGAGCCGATTAAGGCAATAAGAAAACTGGCTGAATTCGATCTCTTGAAATTTATTCACCATCGCCTGACAATCACGAAAACTCTTGAAGCGACATTCGAAGCCATACAGGAAACATTCGCATGGTTCAAGCTCCTTTTCTTTGAAGAAGAGTTGAACAAATCTCACCTTTTCCTTATGGCCCTGCTTGATGAACTGGCTCCACAGGAAAGAAACGAGGCGTTAAAGAGACTCCAGGTCCCTCCAAAGGCAAGAAAGGAAATTCTCGTCGGTATCGCAAAGTCCCAAATTGCACTTAAGGAACTGAAAAAGGCTTCACAAAAGGAAAGTTACCATACACTCCTTTCACTCAACATTCAGACTATTCTCTTTACAATGGCGAAGGCCAAAGACAAAGAGCAGAAAAAGGTTGTTTCGCTATATTTAACGACACTGAGGAAAATCAAACCGGAACTTACAGGAAAAGATTTACAATCAATGGGCTACACGCCAGGTCCGGTTTTCAAAAAGATATTGACCGCCTGTCTTGAGGAAAGGCTCGAAGGGAGAATTGAAAGCCGTGAAGAAGAAATAGATTTTGTGAAAAAGCGGTTCCCGGTTTCCTGATTCTTATAATTTAAAATTTGAAAATCAGGATATGAGTTGTCCTCCGGAGTTTAACTATTACAGTATTCTTACTCCCGCATAATAACAGCAATGTGAACTGTCAAGGTCATTTATAAAAGACCTCTCGTTTCCATCTTCAAATACAACTCTCACCAAACAAAAACCACCTGAAAGATGTGAATGTTTTTCTTCAACGACCTCTCCAACTCCCCAGACCGAATACCTGAGATGATTGACCCTGTCGCCCACTTTTAAATACAGTCTCTTCCTCATAACTGAATTATAATATAAAAAACCGATTTTGTAGGGGCGAACGGCCGTTCGCCCCTGCGATTCCTTGAAAATCCAACTTAACAACAAACGCAAACAGGCACAAAATGTCATTCCGGCTTGTCTGGAATCCTGCAGTAGGTCAGTTGTAAAATCTAATATATTATGGTATAAAACAGATTAAACCTAAACCCCTTGAAGGAGAAAATAATATGAATAAGTCTTTATATCTCATTTTTTTATTATCAGTCCTGGTTCCTGCCCTCACAGGATGCGATCAATTCAAAACCAGCGGAAACGACAGTCCTGTTATTGCAAAGATTAACAAAAAAGCAATAACTGAAGATGCTTTCCTCAATGAGGTAACCCGCGTGCCCGAATGGGCAAGGGCGCAATTCACGGGAAAAGAAGGCAAAGACAAATTTCTTGACGAACTGATTAAAAGGGAATTGATTTTTCAGGACGCAAAGAAAATGAGGCTCGACAAAGACGAAGAGTATATTGCCAAGGTAAAAGAATTTGAAAAAATGACACTTGTATCTCTCATCCTAAAGAAGGAAGTCGAAGAAAAGGCAAAGGTTGAGGATGCGGAAATTAAGGCCTTTTTTGACCAGAATTCGGACAAATTCACTGTAGGCACACAAATCAAGGCAAGTCATATTCTTGTGCAAACCGAGGAAGAGGCAAATAAAATTCATGAGAAGATCGATAAAGGCGAAAGCTTCTCAAAACTGGCAAAATCCCTGTCTAAAGACAAAGGTTCCGCAGAAAAAGGCGGCGACCTCGGCTATTTCGGACGGGGTAAAATGGTGCCGGAATTTGAACGGGCCGCTCTCAGCCTTAAACCTGGTGAAGTAAGCAAACCCGTTAAAACACGCTTCGGCTATCACATCATAAAACTCGCTGATATAAAAAAAGGCAAACAGGCAGAATTTGAACAGTCAAAGGAATCAATAAGCAGACAACTTCTTTCACAGAAACGAAAGGTCCTTTTTGACGCATATGTTGACGGTTTAAAGGAGAAAAGCAATATATCAAAAATCGAAGATACGCTTGCAGCTATTGTTCTGCCATGGGAACAAACTGAAACAGCAGGTGAGAAACCGCCTAAACCAAGTGAACATCCGGTGGTAAAGGAAAAACAGACGGAAGCAAAATAGCAGGTACAACAGCAATATTATACATGATTAAAAAACCGCGTCAGGGCCAACCGGACGCGGTTTTTTTTAATCATAAATCAGATACTTCCTTCTTACTCTCCTGACAAACTCCCGACACTGTCCGCTCCACCACTCTTCCATTTTGTTTAACCGAATGCCGCTTTCAATGTTTTTTCTTAACCTGTCCGTACCCGCAAGGATATCCACCGGCATTTTTTTCTTTTCATATTCATAGGGTGGTCTTTTCCACTTGAACTTCCGGGGATAAAGGTCATGAACAGACTTTAACACGGCAACCCCTGTTTTAAAGGGTCTGAATTTCTCCCTGTCAGTCACGTGGATCTGCGCCCCTCCGCACAGCCTGCCGGCGTGTTTCTGGAAAGCCGGTTCAAAATACATCGGCCTGAACAGGACACCGGGAAGTTTAAATTCATTAAGCCTCTTAACCAGTGGTTCAGGCCCTATAAAAGGCGCCCCGAATATCTCAAACGGCCTTGTCGTTCCCCTCCCTTCACTCAGGTTTGTCCCTTCCAGCAGGCACATTCCGGGATAGACAACTGCTGTATCAAGCGCGGGCATGTTGGGAGAAGGCATTATCCATGGCAATCCTGTCTCATCAAACCACATCTTTCTTTCCCACCCCTGTACAGGAATAACCTGTAAATCCAGGGAAGGATAAAATTCGCTTTTAAGGTAACCCCCTATCTCCCCGATGCTCATTCCGTGACGGACCGGCAGGGGCCGCTGTCCAACAAAGGATGAATAAGACATATCAAGCAAGGCGCCTTCAGTCAGTTTCCCTCCGATGGGAGTCGGCCTGTCAAGAATGATGACGGCTTTACCAAGCTCGGCGCAGGCCTGCATGCACAATTCCATCGTCCATATAAATGTATAGTACCTGGAGCCGACGTCCTGCATATCGATTACCAGCACATCAATATCTTTCAGCATTCCAGGAGCCGGCTTTCGGGTTTCGCTGTAGAGACTGTA
>JAUVPO010000161.1 GCA_030598625.1 Deferribacteres bacterium
ACATCAGCGCCGCCATAAGGAATGCGGAGCTTTACAGAAGCGTCAAAACACAGCTTGATGAACTCAAGGTAATTCATGAAATCGGAAAGGCTATAACGTCTATTTTAAATATCGATGAGCTCCTCCCGTATATATGCGAAGAGGTGTCAAAAGTTTTTAATGTGAGGGTGTGCGTTCTCAGGCTTATTGAAGGGAAAAACCTGCGGATAAAAGCCTCTTATGGATTGCCGGATACGATAAAACGTGAAACATCTCTACGTCTTGGTGAAGGTATAGCGGGACATGTAGCGTTAACAGGGAAAGCGCTGTTAGTGGATGACGGCACAAAGACAGCGGAAGAATTTCGGGTTTCGGGGATTGAGGCGATTTCTGTGCTTTGTGTTCCGCTTATTATTGGTGAGCAGGCAATCGGTACCCTGGAGCTTTACGATAAAAAAGATGAATGGGGTGTTACAAACTTTACAAAAGATGATCTTAATTCATTAATAACCTTTGCGTCCGCCTCATCCATAGCCATAGAAAATGCGAGACTTTACAGGACGGAGATAGAAAAAGAAAAAGAGGTTTCTCAAACAAAGGACTATATTAAAAGTCTTATAGAAGACTCCGCAGATGCCATTATTACATCAGATACGGAAGGCATAATCACCTCATGGAACAAGGGAGCTGAAAATATTTATGGTTATCCGGAAGACGAGGTAATAGGAAAGTTTATCCCGATGGTCCCACCGTTTCTGATAGAGGAAGAAAAAAATTATATAAATGAGATAAAGCAAAAAAAGACATTAAGAAATATAGAAACAATAAGGCAGACAAAGAACGGAAGACTTATAGAGATAAGCATCACACTTTCACCAATAAAAGATTCGTCGGGAAACGTTACAGGTATAAGCGGTATTTCCAGGGATATTTCGGAAAAGAAGATGGTAGAGAAGGAATTGGTAAGAAAAAACCAGGAGCTGTCAAGATTGTTTTTCATAAACTCTGTTGTCAGGAGCACTCTGGAGTTAGACAAGCTTCTCAAAATGGTGCTCACCGTAGTTACGATGGGCGACGGACTTGGATTTAACAGGGCGGTGCTTTTTCTTGTTGATGAAGCACATAATGTCCTTAAAGGGACTATGGGAGTCGGTCCCGCAAGTCCGGAGGAAGCAAAAGATATATGGCTTGCCATGGAAGGCAAGAGTTTGGGCGTGATTATCGAAGAAATAGAAAGTAGACCATACCATCTTGACTCCCACCTTGATCAACTGAGCCAGCGTATAAGTATAGACCTTTACGGAGATTGTATTCTCAGCCGCTGTATAAAAGAGAAAAGGCCTTTCAACATTCAAAATGCCAAGACCGAACGGAGTGTAACTCCTTACCTGATACAAATGCTCGGAGCCGGGGCATTTGGCATAGTTCCTCTCATGTCGAGGGATAAAGTGATAGGTTTAATCTGGGTCGACAACCTCTTCACGGGCAGACCTATAAAAGACGAAGATTTGCAGTTTTTGATGGGATTTTCAAGTCACATTGCTTCAGCAATAGAAAATGCCAGGCTCTTTGAGAATGTCTCCCTTGCCCGCTCCGAACTTAAAAACATATTTGAATCAATATCCGACATGGTTTATTTCACTGACAAATATCTTACTATACGGCGCGTTAACCAGGCTGTAGTGAAAAGGATAGGGAAACCGGAAGAAGAAATCATAGGTAAAAAATGTTACGAAATATTTCATGGAAAAGAAGAGCCCTGGAAGAAATGTCCGCATTTTAAAGCAGTTAAGTTTAAAAAGCCCTTTGTGGGAGAAATTGAGGACCCTCATCTTGAAGGAACGTTTGTTGTCTCAAACTCCCCGATTTTTGATTCTACAGGCAATTTTGTAGGGACTGTCCATATATCACGGGATGTAACGGAACTTCGCACACTCAGGGAACGGGTCATTCACTCTGAGAGGATGGCTGCGCTGGGTGAATTGGCGGCGAGGGTCGCGCACGAGATAAGAAATCCTCTTATATCAATAGGTGGTTTTGCTCGAAGACTTGAGAAAAAGCTTTCGGATGATACCCGGGAATACGCAAAGATTATTGTTAATGAAGTTACCAGACTTGAAAATATCCTGAAGGAAATACTGGGTTTTGTAAAAAGTTCAAAGATCATAAAAAGAAGCACGGACATCAACGAATTAATGGAAAATGTAGTGGATTTAATCACCCCGGAAATTGACGAAAAGAACAACGTAATAGTCAGAGAACTATCAGAGCCCTCCATGTTGACAGTCATAGATCCTGATAGAATAAAAGAGGCAATATTGAATATTATGACAAATGCCAATCAGGCGACAGACAACGGGTCGATTACCGTAAAAACATGGCAGGAAGATAATGAAGTGGTTATTGAAATTTTAGATGTGGGTTGCGGCATTAAACAGGAAGACCTCAAAAATATTTTCAACTCTTTTTTTACAACAAAGGCCCAGGGCACGGGCTTGGGCCTTGCAGTAACTCACAAGATAATCCAGGAACACAACGGCAAACTAAAGGTTGAGAGCACATGGGGCGGCGGCACTGCTTTTAAGATCTGCCTCCCATTTGCGGAAGATTGATTATTAAGAGCGCAGTGGTGTAACGGACATTAATATTAAAAGAGCAATAAATTAATTTAAATATATTAACGCTGGAAAGGAGAAAGAAAAATGAAACTTCTTATTGTTGATGACGACACAAATATACAACGTCTTTATAAAGAGGAGTTAGAAGAAGAAGGCTACGAGGTTGTCATCGCTGCAACGGGGAAAGACGCCATGGAAATGTTTGAGAAAGAAAATCCCGACATTGTCACCCTGGATATTCTTATGCCTGATATTGACGGGATAAGTCTCTTAAGAAAGATGAAAGAGCAGCGCCCGGAAATTCCGATCATTATGTCGACAGCCTATGATTACAGGGATGACTTTGCGGTCTGGGCTTCCGAAGCATATATTGTAAAATCATCCGACCTCAGTGAATTGAAAAAAACCATTAAGAATCTTGTAAGTCAATAAGTTAAACGGTAAAATAAGTGAACAGCCGCATGAAAATACAGGGCTCATGACTATAGTCAGCAGGGAAATATTCAAGGCAGTAAATCCGACCTCTGTGTCTAAAGGTAACAACAATAAATACCGAACACTAATAATACCATGGAGGCAGAGGAATTCCCCACAGATAAAGCTCTTGAAGAGGAAACAAGGCTTGTAAAAGACGTTATCGAAGGGATATTAAAAGCAAAAAAACTGTTGAAGTTTTATCCCTCAAATAATCCTATCTATATAAACGCTTCCAAAGAAATATACGACAAAATTTATAATGTTTTCAAAGAAAACGATGCAATTTCGCTGCAAATATCAATGACTGCTCTTTCCTACAAAAAACAGCAAGTATACGGCAATCCTCAAAAGGAAGGTAATCTTGCGTTTTTATTCTTTAAAGACGGCATAAAGGAAATAACATTTTTAAAAGGTATCGACCAGAAAGAAATGGAAGAATTCATGAAAATACTGAACCTGGATTTTACTACGGAGGACTTTGATGACGATATAGTGACACTCCTCTGGATGGGAGAGTTTGAACATATAAAATATATTGTCGACGAGGACTTTCTCGGTGATTCGGAAGAAAGTGATCATGACGAAATATCCGACAACACCCTTGCGGCAGCCCATCGGGATGCCCTGAAAAAAAGCATTGAAAGATCAAGCATATCAATCCATATAAGCGATGCCGATTCCCAGTATATAGCAAAGGAAATAAGGCAGCAAGGCCAACCCAAATTTTACAAGATTATAACGATAATATTTGAATTACTGTATCTTACAAAAGAAGCAACGGATACTAAAAAGATTATACAGATTATTGAAGACATTATAGAGAATTGCCTTATCAAAGGAGACTTTGAAAAAGCTTCATATGTGCTGGATATGGTTAAATATGTCATTGAAGACAAAACCTTTGGAGCTAATAATGCCGAGACATTTAAAAAGATCAATGATGCGATCAACAGCAGGGACTTTATAGAAAAAATCGTTGAGACATTGGAAAGCCTGCCTGAAATAGACAAGCACGGCTTTGAAGCGTATATAAAGCACCTGGATAAACGCTCGATCCCTCTTTTTATGCCTTTTTTGGGGCAGCCTAAAAGCAGGCCGTTTCTCATTAACGCCCTGATAATTTTGGGACGACATAACGCGGAAGCTGTTTCTATGGGGCTTCATGACAGAAGATGGGATATTGCAAAAGGCACCGCGCTTATCCTTGGAAAGATAGCCTCTCCGGATTCCATAAGAAATCTGACTAAAGCTTTGTCGTATCCCGACCACAGGGTAAGAAGAGAGGTGATTAACGCTATGGATAACATCAAAAGTCCGGAAAAAATCAGTTATCTAAAAAACACGTTATATGATGAAAACAAATCCGTAAGGCTGGCTGCGGCCAAGACACTGGGCAATATAAAGACAGAGGAAGTGAAAAAAGTCCTCCTGGATGAATTGTCCGGAAAAGATTTTCTTGCGAAAGACTTTCCTGAAAAAAGGGAATTTTACAGGATCATTGCGCAATGGCATGACCAGGAAGTAAAAGACTTTCTCATTAAGACACTAAACAAAAAGAGGTTCCTGAAAAGAACAAAAAACAATGAGAGCAGGGCCTGCGCCGCTTATACTCTGGGAATTATTGACAATAAAGATTCCATTAAATCGATTGAAGACGCAAGCAAATCAAAGAACAAAATTCTCAAGGCAATGTCTCTGGAGGCCTTAAACAGGTTGAAAGACTGAAATATTTATCATGGCTATGGAAGAAAAAATTACTGAGGAAAGCGCTAAAGATATTGTTAATCAGCTTGCGATTGTAATAAAGTCAGCCTATATTCACGATGTCAACAACGTTGCCGTGCTCACTGCTATACACAAACTGCTTGTATTTCTTAA
>JAUVPO010000229.1 GCA_030598625.1 Deferribacteres bacterium
GGGAATCGTCCCCGCAATATCTTAGTATAATAAGGTCTCATGGATTCGGGGAGTCAAGTGACTGTATAAAAGAATCGATCTTTGAAGCGAACACATCCTGTGAAATGATAAATGAATCATTATGCCCGCCGTGAAGCTTGACGAACTCTTTCGGTTCAGAGGCGTTATCAAAGAGTTTTTCCCCGAGGTCAAAAGGAACGACCTCGTCGGCCGTGCTGTGGATATGCAGTTTCGGATATCCCACATTTCTTATCTTTTTATATGAATCAAACGTGGTCTTATAAACAAATGACGGGACAAGCGGAAAATATCTCTTTGCTATATCTCTTACAGAGCTGAAAGCGCCTTCCACAATTATCCCGCCTAATTCGTGTTTGCCTGCCAGGTCGATAATGACCGCGCCGCCCAGAGATTCACCGTATCCCACGATTTTCCGGGCCGGGATTTTTTTCTGATTGACCAGATAGTCATACACAGCTTCCGCGTCAAGATACAGCCCTTTTTCAGAGGGACTGCCTTTGCTCCCGCCGTATCCCCGGTAGTCAAAGATAAGCACATCCAGGCCGAGCCCGTTCAATATCTTTATTTTCTCCAGGCGGTGGCTGATGTTACCGCCGTTGCCGTGACTGAATATCAATGTAGCGCGCGATGACCCGGAAGGTATAAACCAGCCGGAAATCCGGACACCGTCTCTTGTCATTACCCTTACGTCTTCATAATCCAGGCCTATGTCCCGGGGCGTACCATCAATCTCTCGCAGGGGGTAATACAGACTTTTCTTCTCAATGGACCTGATTGATAAAAAAAACAGGACGATCAAGGCCACGATGATAAAGACGATCTTCATAATATTTCGTCTATAAATATAATGAAAAAGGGGGCCGGATTTCAAGTGACCCGAAATTCAAAGCAAAGGATTTTATTGACTGGACAATAATTGAAGAATATTTTAAGCTTTTTAATATGGAAGATGATTATATAAGATTGAGAGAAAAATACGGTGGACATTTCTAAAAAAAGCAGGAAAGAATTAGTAAGGACATCAAAGTCCCGGTCCCTGAAAAGAGACATGCGGGAAATTTCCCTGAACAGCTCCAATCAATTTTTAAAGGACGGTAAACCGGATGCCGACGCGTATATTGAATTCGTCACAGAATTTAATGAGTTCATAAATCATACCTTAAAACCTTTCAGGGCTATGATCGAAAAGGACTTAAAGCTGTAAGGTCTATCTTACAACAAGTCTTTCTCAATATCCTCTTGTTCCTTCAGCTTCTTTAATTCCCTCAGTTCCTCAAGTTCCTCTTGTTCCTTCAGCTTCTTAAATTCTCTCAACTCCTCAAGTTCCTCTTTTTCCTTCAACTTCTTTAGTTCTCTCAGCTCCTCAAGTTCCTCTTTTTCCTTCAGCTTCTTTAATTCCCTCAACTCCTCAAGTTCCTCTTTTTCCTTCAGGTCCTCAAGTTCAATTAGTTCGCTTTGTTCTTTTAGATCACCACAGACCACTGTAATATCTTTTAAATTAAAACATATTTTCTTGCTTTTACGGCGGGTTGTCCAGTAATACCATTCCTTGTTTTCTAAATATGGTGTGCGGTGGTCGGAGGGTATCCCTACAGCGGCAATAACCGCCTTTTTACTCATCCCCTTTATAAGAACTCCCTTCTGGATGGCGCTAACCTCTCTTTTACTCATTTCCCCTGTGAGTTCCGTAACTGTCTTATCAGTAAACATTACGTCAACATAGTCCCTGACAGACTTATGAGGGTGGTATCTTTTCTGATATCTTACTTTATACTTACGGCCGGTTTTTACAGATTCGAAGGTAATATATGGATAAGCCGACCCTGTCCTTATTCTACTCCTTTTAGGCCGTTTAACTATCTCGACATTCTTGACTTCCGTTCCCGCGGGCAGTATTTTCCCCATTTGAAAATTGAGGCAATACATCGTGTTCCGCTTTCCATACCACATATTGTATGCCGTATATAATTTGGTTTCGTCAACCGGCCCACGATGAGCGCAGCCTCCCGCCAGAATAAGGATAAAGAGTCCATAAATTGTCAGTATTTTATAAAGTTGTTTCATGATTGATCTGCCATTATAAAAAAATAATCTCATTAAGTCAATGAGAGCTATGCCCGCCCCCTTGCTTCCTGTTATTACGGTATTACTTTATTAAGCGGATATTCGATGATCCCTTCCGCGCCGACCGATTTCAGCTTCGGTATAATGTCCCTGACGGTCTTTTCGGCAATTACTACCTCAAGCGCGAACCATCCCCTGTCCGACAACTGCGATATGGTAGGCGAGTGAAGGGAAGAAAGGAGACTCATGGCCCTCTTTAGAGATTTTTCAGGCACGTTCATTTTAAGTCCGACTTTTTCTTCAGCGGCAAGCGCCCCCTGCAAAAGGAGCACGATATTCTCCATCTTCCGTTTCTTCCATACATCCTTCCATGCCTTTTTATTCGCGATAAACCTGGTGCTCGATTCAAGAATGGTCTCGACTATTCTCAGATTATTCGCCCTTAAGGATGAGCCGGTCTCTGTCAGCTCTACTATCGCATCGGCAAGATAAGGCGGTTTTACCTCCGTCGCCCCCCACGAAAAATCTACCCCGGCCTTAATGCCTTTAGACCTGAGATATTTCTTTGTAAAACCGACAAGCTCTGTTGCAATGCGCTTGCCTTTTAAGTCCCTTAAGGTTTTAATCTTTGAATCGTTCGGGACCGCGATGACCCATTTTACGGGTCTTAATCCCCCTTTTGCGTAATTAAGCTCGGCAACCTCATGGACGTCCGCTCCCTGCTCCAATATCCAGTCCTTCCCGGTCAATCCGGCATCGAGCACCCCGTCGTCAACATATTTCGCCATCTCCTGCGCCCTGATCAACATGGCCTGTATCTCGACATCGTCAAAATCAGGGTAGTATGACCGGGGGTCAACCGTAACGGCATACCCTGCTTTTTTGAACAGCTTCAGCGTCGACTCCTGCAGGCTTCCCTTGGGAAGTCCGAGTCTCAAAACCTTTTTCATTGAGTGGTCCATGCTCCTCTTTTCCGTATTTTTGTGTTCATATAATACAGGGGGGTGAAAAAATATTCAAATCTTTCATACGCCTCTACTGTTTCATTCCGCGCTGCTTACCGGGAGCCTTTTATTCCGGTAGTACAGCATTATATCGATAAGCACCATCAGGCCGTTCAGGATGTATAAGATAATAACAGGGTCAAAGTTGTAAATAATCTTATGAAGGGTACCGGACACGTAGCCGAAAAAGACCACGTATAAAAACGGCAGACTCTTGCCCGCGTTCGTTCCTGACTTATACGACCTGTATATTGACAAGGGCCACGCAAAGCCGAAACAGAAAAGCATGGCAGCCTCAAAAAAACTCACTTTTTCCCGGCGCCCCCGCTTTTCCTGATTACCGCAATCCTCTCCCTGACCGTATTCCCATGCGCCTCAAGGCCTTCAACATCAGCCAGGGTCTCAACTGTCCCGGCAAGCCCCGCAAACCCGGATTTTGAAGCATTGATAATGCTCGTGCGTTTTATAAAATCATAGACCCCCAGAGGAGAGGAAA
>JAUVPO010000081.1 GCA_030598625.1 Deferribacteres bacterium
ATTATTTAAAGGCGGAAGGTTTTTTTGAATCCCGTAACAGATTAAGAGATCCCTATATCTACAATGAGTCCGATACCAGATTAAACGAAACCGCGATGAGAGAAAACGCGATGTTATTTTGTAAGGCTGTTCCCATAGCCTTGCAAACCCTGGGTATCCGTAAAAATATTATATTGCATTTGCAGGAATGGCAGACCGCTCTAATTTCTCTGACGTCAAAAGAGGCAATGTTAAACGAAACCCTGTACTCATGCGGCACTGTTCAGACCATACACAATACTTATGATTCTTCAATCACCCGCGAACTGCTGGCAATGGTAACGAACAGATCAAGAAGAAGGCTGATTTCCCGGCTTCCGGGCAATGATCTGACGGCTTATCAAATCGGCCTCCAGTTAGTTGACGCTCCGGTTACCACGGTAAGCGAACACATTGCGGCGGAATTTACGATTGACAATATACAAACCGATATCTTCGCGCCTCATTTACAGAACATTTTCAGAAAAAGCGGTGTCTATGGAATCAATAACGGGGCATTTAATAATCCCCCCCCTGGATCATCTAAAAGGAAAAAACTTGCACTTGATGAAATACGGAAAATCAAGTTGAAAAAGAGAAAGGCACTTCTGAGGATTTTAACCTCGTATAAACCAGAGGAGCGTTTCGGGGACTTAACGTATAAAGGAAGGACTATATCCAATCTGCCGGATGACATACCGATCATTGTGATGAGCGGACGGCTGGCGCCCCTTCAGAAAGGTTATGATGTTTTATTAAGGGCAGTGGAAATGTTTGCTGAAGATGAAATAAAGGCTGTTTTAACTCCGATTCCTGTTCATCGAAACGACCTGGATTACTTTTATGAAGTAGCGTGCAAATGCAAAGGCAACCTGACGGTTTTCCCTATAAGGATGGAAAGAGGTTACAGGGAGTTGCAGAGCGGTAGTACCTTCGGGATTATGCCTTCCATTTATGAACCCTTTGGCTCGGCTGTAGAATACATGGCAAACGGGACCGTAAACATCGTCAGGGCTACAGGAGGATTGCTCGATCAGATAGACAGAAGATGCGGTTTCCTGTTCAGGGAAGACGCTGTTTTTTATACACCTGAGAATATAAGAAATTTTGTCGCAACAGGCAGTATTGTTCAGATGAGAAAAACAAATCCCTGGTTCCAGAACATGGCAGATAACTTATTTGACATTCTAAAGAAAGCTATATATATATACAGATATAATCCTGATAAGTACTATAATTTAATCCGTAATGGCTTTGAAAAAATCAACGATTTCAGCTGGAAAGCAAATGTAAAAAAATATTTCCAGGTTTATGAGAAAGTCAGCAGCGCTTAAAAGCAAGATGAGTATTTAAGAAAACCCCTTATTGAAGATGAAATTAGAAATACCATTAAAAAAATAGCAGGGGAAAGGAAATAACTTTTTTGAAAGGAACTACTATTTTCCTTTTCTCACCTCTCCGGTCATGGGCACAAATACGACACTCCCCATTTGCCTGACTTCAAGTTCACCGTCTTTTTTTGCTGCAAGTGTAAGGGTCTGATAATAAAGAGTGCTTCCAAGAGGTATAATCAGTCTCCCTCCCTCTTTTAATTGTTTTATTAACTGTGGTGGAATATGATTTGCAGAAGCAGTAATAATAACAGCATCAAAAGGGGCATATTCTTCCCAGCCAAAATAACCGTCGGCATTTTTGGTTTTGATATTTTTATAGCCAAGTTCCTGAAGTAGATTTGAGGCTGTTATTTTAAGCCGTTTCTTTATTTCAATTGTATAAACTTCTTTAACAATCTCTGCAAGAACCGCTGCCTGATAACCCGAACCCGTTCCGATTTCAAGGACCCTGTCAGATGATTTCAGTTTCAATGCTTCGGTCATCCAGGCAACGACATACGGTTGTGATATAGTTTGTCCCTCGCCTATGGGGAGCGGATGATCGCCGTATGCCCTGCCCTTCAGGGATTCATCAACAAACAAATGCCTCGGGATTTTTTTCATTGCTTCAAGCACACGCCTGTCCCCTATTCCCCTTGCAATCAGATGGTCCCGGACCATCCTGTCTCTTTGAGATACTGTTTTATCCGGATCGGATGCAAAAATGTTTTCAACATAAAGATGCTGGGAAAAACCAAGGAAAGATAAAAAAAGTAAAACAAGCACAATTTTTTTCATGGATTATTAAAACCTATTTAAGTTTAACAGCGTTAACATATTTTTGAACGTTTGTTTTTATATTTCCCAACAAGATTCCGGAAGCAACGGCACAGGCATCGGCTCCGGAGTTCATCGTCTCATTTATATTCTCCCACGTAATGCCCCCGATTGCAACTATCGGGAGTCCAATATGCCTTTTAATTTCCTTAAGGGCCTTGAGCCCTTTAGGACATCCGGCGTCTTTTGTTAAAGTATCAAATACAGGACCGAATCCAATGTAGTCCGCTCCAGCTTCCTGCGCCCGGACCGCCTGCATTTTGCTGTGGGTCGATACGCCGATTATTTTTTGCCTGCCCATTATTTTCCTGGCATATTCAACAGGCATATCTTCCTGGCCGAGATGCACGCCGTCGGCATCAACCGCAAGCGCAATGTCAATGTAATCATTAACGATGAATTTAGTTTTATATTTTAACGAAACAGCCCTTATGGAAAGAGCTTCCTGGTAGATCTCTTTTTTAGACAGGTTCTTTTCCCTCAGCTGGAGTGTTCCAACACCCGCAGCTATTGCCTGACGGGCTATTCGGGTATGGGTGAGGCCGGAGATGTTTCTGTCTGTGATAAGGTATAAGAAATTTTTTAAAATCAGTCTGCTCAAAATCATTAAAGAATGATGCGATTGATCGAGAGTTCGAAGGGTTACTTCAATCACCCAAAAGCATTCAGGATAATCACATCAACTCCCGAATCCTCTAATCTTTTTTCTTTATCTCTTGTTCTCGATAAAATGGGTATTGAAATTGCCGCTTATAAAGTCAGGATCGTCAAGGATTTTCAGATAAAAAGGTATTGTTGTTTTTATCCCCTCAATTATGAATTCATTCAACACCCTTCGCATTTTCACAATGGCCTCGTTTCTATCTCTTCCATGAACTACAACTTTTGCAATAAGTGAATCATAGTGCGCGGGCACTGTCCACCCGGAATACGCGGCCGTATCTGTTCTTACGCCATGGCCTCCCGGCGGCACAAACAAAGAAATAGTCCCCGGTGAAGGAACAAACCTTTCAGGATCCTCGGCATTTACCCTGCATTCCATACTATGACCCGAAAATTTAACGTCCTTCTGACTTATAGAGAGGGTCTTTCCCGCGGCGAGTTTTATTTGTTCCTTGACTATGTCAAAGTTCGTTATCATTTCTGTAACAGGATGCTCAACCTGGATTCTGGTGTTTATTTCCATGAAATATATTTGATTATCTTTGTCGAGAATAAATTCAACTGTGCCGGCATTCCTGTATTTCATGGCCTTTGCCACTTTTATTGCCAGATCACCCAACTTCTTTCTGAATCTGGGATTTGAAAATACATAAGGGGCTTCTTCAATAAGCTTCTGATGCCTCCGCTGGATAGAACAATCCCTTTCTCCAAGATGAACAATGTTTCCTTTATTATCCGCAAGGAGCTGGATTTCTATATGTCTCATTTCAGAAATGTATTTTTCAATATACAAGTCTCCGTTTCCAAAGGCCGCAAATGCCTCCTTCTGAGCTATGTGATACATCTGAATAAAGTCTTTTTCTTCATGCACTATTCTCATGCCTTTACCGCCACCGCCGGTAGATGCCTTTAGAATAACCGGAAATCCTATCTTTTTTGCTATCTCTAATGCTTCTCTTTCATCTACGATCCGATTATTGCTGCCGGGAACAATGGGGACACCTCTCCTCTTCATCAGTTGTCTCATCCTTGCCTTATCTCCACCGACACGGATATTTTCAGCGGAAGGCCCGATAAAAGAAATCCTCGACGCTGTGCAAGCTTCAACAAAATGAGGGTTTTCAGCAAGGAATCCGTAACCGGGATGAATGGCTTCAGCGTCGGTTATCTCGGCTGCACTGATAATCGCGGGGATATTAAGATAACTTTGTGCCGATAGAGCAGGTCCTATACAGATGGCTTCATCAGCCAGCCTCACGGGCAGGGTATTTTTATCTATATCCGAATAAACTACCGCTGTCTCTATGCCCATTTCCCGGCACGCCCTTATGATCCTGAGAGCGATCTCACCCCGGTTGGCTATGAGGATTTTTTTAAATAATTTCATGTTGCAGGTTCTATGAGGAAAAGCGGCTCTCCGTATTCAACAGGCTGCCCATTTTCTATCAGAATGCTTGAGACAATACCCGCTGTATCGGATTCTATTTCATTCATGAGCTTCATTGCCTCAACAATACACAGAACCTGTCCTTTTTTAATGCTGCCGCCTACCTCAATAAAGGGAGCAGCCTCAGGAGACGGGGCCCTGTGAAATATACCGACAATGGGTGAGGTTATAGTTGCAAGTTTTTTCTCCTCGGCAGCTTCCTCCGTGGGTTTCTTAACTTCATCGGCTGCGGATGTTGCCGCAGTCGCCGCTGTTCCGGAAGGAGATGAAAACTTTTCCCTTTTGATCTTGAGCTTCATCCCTTCTTTTTCAACATGAAATTCGGAAATATCCGTTTCTTTTAAAAGCTCTACTATCTCTCGTATTTCATCAAATTCCATGCTTTCCCCACTTTTTAGATTAAATTAAACTCAATGTCCTGCGCATTAAGTCTTCGGTTTTCAGACGTACATTCTTTATTCTATTTTACCCTCTCTATGTATTCCGATGTTCTTGTGTCCACTTTTACAATATCTCCTTCGCTCAGATGGAAAGGGACCTTGACTGTAACGCCTGATTCGAGGACAGCAGGTTTGCTGCCCCCGCTGGCTGTATCTCCCTTAAATCCGGGGTCCGTCTTTTCTATTTTCAATTCAACAAATATCGGCAATTCCACAGCAATCGGTTCAGCAATATAAAACAGAATTTTAACTGTCATATTTTCAATAAGAAATTTCCTGGTATCTCCCAACTGCGCCTCTGTCAAAGGAGTTTGTTCGTAATTCTCTTTATCCATGAAATGATATAATTCACCGTCATTATAAAGGTACTGCATTGATCTTTCTTCAAGATTCGGAGTTTTAAATTTTTCTCCGCCCTTGAAGGAATCATCAAAGATGCTTCCCGTTTTCAGATTTTTTAGTTTCGTCCTGACTATAGCGCCGCCCCTACCCATTTTGTGATGCTGAAAATCGATTATTTCATGCGGCGCGCCTTTATACTCGATCTTTGCGCCCTTTCTGAAGTCGCTTGTTGATATCACCCTGCTACCCCTATATTATTTTTAATTTTCTCGGAAGAGAAGTTAACATCTCGGCTCTGTTTTTTTTGACCGTCACCATATCTTCTATTCTTACTCCGCCAAATCCCGGCAGATATATGCCCGGTTCCACGGTAAATACCATATTTTCTTCAATCTCCTCTTTATTGCGCCACGATATAACGGGTCTTTCATGAACTGCAAGTCCCACGCCGTGGCCGGTCCCATGTCCGAAAAAATCACCGTATCCTTCCTTGCTAATATATTCCCTTGCGGCATTATCTATTTCGGCTGATTTAATGCCGGACTTTATTGACTCAACCGCCCTGTTCCGGGCTTCAAGCACATTTTTATATAATTCCATCTGCCTGGACATATTGTTTCCCTTTATAAGCACAGTCCTTGTCATGTCGGAGCAATAACCCTCGTATTCCCCTCCCCAGTCTATTACAACAAGATCGCCCTTCTTTAATCTCCTCCCCGAAGGCCTTGCATGAGGGAGCGCCGACATAAAACCAGATGCTACTATAACCTCAAAAGGCATCCTTTTGCAACCTTCCTTTTTAAGCAATTCCTCAAATTTTAAGGCAATTTTCAGTTCGGTTGCACCGGCCTTAATAAAGGGCGTCAATTTCCTGAATGCCGACTCAGCTCTTTTGACGGCGATTTTTATATATGACAATTCTTCAGGAGACTTGATGACGCGAAGCGATTCCACAATACTTGTCACAGGAACAAGCCTGATTTTTCTCTTGACCAGTTTCCTGTAAAATCCGTACGTCATGCCTTGGTCTTCAAATCCGAGTTTCTTTATACCGCAGGCATCACAAATGTCCTTTATCTCCCCGCTTCTTTCAGAGTCTTCAATCCTGACCCTGTACCCCTTTATCTCATGTTCCGCCTGTTCCTTATAGCGGAAATCTGTTGTGAATATAGCGTGATTTTTAGTGATGACAAGAAAACCCGACGAGCCTGTAAACCCAGTAAGATACCTTACATTTACAATGTCGGTAATGAGGATTCCGTCTATTCCGGTTTTTTTGAACTGTTTTCTAAGACGCGCCTTTTTTTGCATTTGTCGCGATGGAGACAGCGGCCCTTAAACCGAGGACGTAGCTATCCGGGCCGAAACCGGATATCTGTCCGTGTGCCACGGGTGAAATGAGTGACTTATGCCTGAATTCTTCCCTTTTGTATATATTTGAAAGATGGATCTCTACGGCAGGGATATCAACGGCCGCAATCGCATCTCTTATGGCGACGCTGGTGTGCGTATATGCAGCAGGATTTATAACGAGCGCTGCATACTCTTGTGTCTTCTGGATTAAATCCACAATTTCGCCTTCATGATTGGACTGCCTTATATCGATCTCCACCCCAAGTTCAGCAGCAAGCTTTTCAAGCGACTTATTGATATCGTCAAGTGTTTTTGACCCGTATACATCAGCCTCCCTTGTGCCGAGAAGATTGAGATTGGGTCCGTTAATAATCAATATCTTCATGGTTTATCCATAAGTATACTTCTATTTAGCGGTTAAAAATAAGTCAACTATTATATCAAATCTTTTAAAACAAGTATCAATATCAAAATATACCTATCTTTTCTTCTTTAAAAAATATGGAGGTTGAACCTCCATATTTTTTTACTTCCGGGGCTTTAATTCAAGCAATTTATCAAGTATGACATCAGCTACCTCGATCTTCTTCATCTCCGGATACTCGGTAATCCGACCGTTCCTGTCAATTAACGCAACCACGTTGGTATCGACGTCAAACCCCGCGCCTTTTTGTGATATATCATTTAATACTATCAGGTCAAGGTTTTTTCCCCTCAGTTTGGTCTTTGCACTTTTAATATCTTTGCCTGACTCAGCTGCAAAACCTACTATGACTCTTTTGCCCTTCTTCTCACCGATCTTCATAAGTATATCAGTATTTTTCCTTAATTTCAGTGAGATTGCCTCTGTTTTCTTAAGCTTTACTTTAGCTGTATCAGCGGGGGAATAATCGGATACTGCGGCAGCCATAATGACCGCTGTAGACTTTTTAAGGTGCTTGAATACTGCCGCCTCCATCTCTGATGCCCTGTCCACAGAGACAAAAGAAGCCCCAGCCGGTGGTTTCTGGGACGATGGACCGCTGATAAGTGTGACACCAGCGCCGCGTCTTAAGGCAGCGCGCGCTATTGAATATCCCATCTTCCCTGAAGAGCGATTTGAAATATACCTGACGGGATCCAAAGGCTCCACTGTAGGTCCTGCGGTAACTAAAATGTTTTGCCCTGTAAGATCCTTCGGCATTAACGCTGCTGCCGCGGCTTCTACAATCTCTCCAACCTCAACCATCCTGCCTACGCCCTCTTCTCCACATGCAAGACTGCCTGTGACCGGCCCGAC